>JAPLMX010000069.1 GCA_026386805.1 Phycisphaerae bacterium
ACCTCGGGGAGGTGGGGCAAGCGGTGGAGGATGGCATGGAGCGTGTGCAACAGAACGGACAACTCCTGTTCGGGTTCTTGGAGCACACCGGTCTTTTTTTTGAGTGACTTGTCACTGTATTATGCGAAATTCAGTAATGTCCTCTGTCACGGGGGGCATCTCTTCGCTCTCAGGGTTCTGTCGGAAACCCTCGTATTCCCTGGCAGTCCGCTCGGCCTGCCCTCTCGCATCATTGGCGGCTTCCTTCAGACGAGCATCCTGCGGATGCTGTTGAGATTTTGCCTCCGCTATCCGTGCTCGCAATACATCCAACTCGGTGTACTTGGCACCTACGCGCCGGAAATACCTGTTTTGGAACTTGGCAAGGCACAGTCTCAGGTCCCTGAGTTCGAGTTCCTTCTCCCCCAGAAGATCAGAGAGACGGTTGAGTTCCACCTGCTTTGCGCCCAGTTCTTCTTCTTCAGGCGATGTCAACCTCGTAAGATCGTGAGCCACTATTATACCTCAACAATGATTCGCTTGCGGCCTTATTCTACACTCGTCGTGCACGCGAATCAAGGAGAATTGACATGAGGGAGAATTAAAGCCACGCGGTCCTTTTTTTGGGGTGGGACCGTTCGAGGGAAAAAGAGCGAAAGGCCGCAGGCCGGGCGGCTCCACCACAATCATCAATCGTAAATCATCGATCATCAATCGCAAGGCCCTGACCCCGTCCCGTTTCCCTCTTCACATCATTCGTGGTAGGGTTGGATTTCGAGGAAGTTGAAGGCTTGTTCCTGGCCGAAGGGGGCCGTGGGGCGGTTGGGGTCCTGCCAATCGCTCACGGTCAGGGTGGCGGTGGCTGTTTTGGCGCGGAAGATCTTCCAATGGTAGGTGATGCAAACGGGGACTTGGGGCTCGGGACTGGAAGCGTAGACTTCGGTGAACGATCGAGCGGTGTCGACGTCGGCGCCCTCGATCAGGACGGTGGCGATGGATTGGGTTTCTTCGATCTTCCTCGGCTTCGGTGTGAGGAGATCGCGGTAATCGCAAACGAACATTTTGAAAGAATACAGCCGGCCCGGCTGAAGGTCCTGGATCGTTTGGGAGAACGTGTTGGGTCCTTTTTCACTCCGCTTCATCCAGAGGAACGTGTCGCCGATGTGCTCGGGGTCGGCGGGGCGGCCGAGTCCCATGAATCGGCCTTCGATCCGGCCGTAGCGCGGAAAGCTCTTGGCGGCGATGCTGCCGGCTTCGGCGGGATGGAGGACCCAACCGTCCGTGCCGTGCTCAAAGTCGGCGTTCTGGATGTGCCGCAGGAACAAGGGATCGCGGGTGAGCCGGTCGGATCTGCCCTGGAGGGCATAGTGGCGGTAGAGTTGGCCGACGAAACGGACCGTATCTTCGTCGGCCAAAAGGGAGGTCCACCAGTTCAGACCCGCGATGTTCGCGAGCGTTGGGTCGTTGGCCACCAGGTTCATTTGCTGGTCCATCCAGACGTGGTAATCGACGTTGGGCTGTTTGTTGATGCCGCCGGGAGGCATGGAGAAGAGGCCGAAGGTGATCACCATTTGCTTTTTGACGCCGGGTTCTTTGGCCTCCCAGTTGGCGAGGCCATCCAGGAAGGCCTGGAGGGCGTCCTGGGCGCCTTGTTCGGTGGACATTTCGTGGAGGTAACGTTCGGGGGCGACGAAATAGCCGCAGTCGATCATGGTTCGGATAACGTGGGTGCCGATGATTTCCTGGTTGAGCTTCTTGCCGCTGCCGCCGACGTAGGCATAGATCGATTTGTGGGCGTACCGGCCGTCCGCGTGGATCTTGCGGAAGGCCTCGGAGTAAGATTCGTAGGCGGCGCGTTCCTGCTCCATGCGGGCGAGGCGGTCGGGAGTCATGACGGGGACCCATTCGGAAACGGGCCGGTTGACGATGAATTCGTTGATAATGATCCCATCCAGGAACGGGGCGTTGCCCAAGAAGCTGGTCCAGAAGGTGGCGTGTTCGTCCGCCGTCTTGGCCTGGGAATTGATTCCCACTTCGGCGACGAATCGTTTTCCCTGGCGGTGCCAATCCTCGATGACCGCGTCCGAGAGCTTGAGGTTATGGGGAACGATCAGCGTGGTGACGTTGGACAGAATGTCGCGCTGGAGGAAATCCATGTCGTAAAGACCGTAGGATTTGATTTGGGGGTCGAATCCGAGCCCGCAGTGCATGAGTTCGGGAATAGCTTTGAGGGTCAGGTGTTCGAGGGAAATGGTTCCGGTGCGTTCGATCTGGAGTGTGTGGCGGCCTTTAGCGACGTGATGCATGGCCTCGTGAGTTGGGCCACTTCCGGGAGCAAGGTGGATCGGGGTTTCTCCTGGCGAGGCTTTGTCCAACGTGAGGCGGAGGGTGCCTTCGCCCTGCGTGGTAAAGGAAATGAAGATCCAGCCATCGCTCGGACGAACAAACGGAAAAGATTCTGTGGTCGGGGCCGCAACGACGTCCAGCAGTAACGCCGCAAGGTTGTTCAATTTCCGGCCTTCGGGAATGGAGGTGTTGCCGTACGGCGCGGCCGCCAGACCGTGCGCGAGAGCCAGAGACGACGCCATGCACATTGTGAGCAGTCTTCGCATAAAACGGACAGGCTGTTTTGTTCCTTCTACAAAATAAGGATGCCTCGTCAGCAGAATCTGGTGGCGTTACGGTGCCACCTGCGGTGCGAACAACGCCGCGTCGGGCAATTGGCTGCTAAGTGTAGCGGGGGGCATCCGATAAAGCCAGAGAAAAGCAAGGGCCGGCAAACGGAAGCAAAGGAGAACTAAAGGTGCTCGGTCCATTTCTGCGGGTGCGACCGTTCGAGGAGAAGGAGGAAAAAGGAAAAGGGCAAAAGGCAAAGAGAACTAAAGGTACGCGGTCCTTTTTCGGGGGTGGGACCGTTCGAGGGAAAAAGGGGAGAAAGGCACGCATCCGAAAGAAGCACCTGACATTGTCCCGTTCCCTCAGACACGGATTCCTCACGGATTCGCGGTGTCCGCCTGTAGTGTATCAACTATCGTGATCTCCTCAATCCTCGTGTCTTTCTTGCCGGCCAGGTCGATGCCCTGCTCGCGCAGGACGGTCTCGAAGACGTGCAGGCGAGGATCGCCGCCAGCCTTCATCGTGATTCGCTGAGCGGCCTTGTCATAGCGGAACTCGCGCCACGGCCGGCCGTCGCGCAGGACCTTCTTCGGCTCGGCGGCTAAGGGCGCCGACCAGCTTCCCTCCACCTCACGCTTCCAACCCTCGATGAGGTCGGCCCCACTGATTGTGACTTTCTCGCCCTGCATGGCACGGACCGTCACACCATCGTTCTTCGGGGCCAGGACCTCGCGATAGACTCCGCCCCGCAGGACGATCGTCTCCCCCGGCTGGGCGATCGCGCACGCCTTGGCCAGACTTGCCAGCGGCACGCCGGGATAACCCCAAACCGGCTCGTCAGAGGCGCCCGGATGCCGCGGGTCCACGTAGTAGACGTTGGGGTACTCCAGGGCCCCGATCGTCACGGGTCCCCGAACGCGATCTATCGCGTTTGGGAGCCCCACCCCGCCCTGGCCCGCCCCGATGGCCGGGCTGCCCTTTTTCAGGCGGAAATTCCGCTTCTGCGGATCTGCGAACAGCGGGTCCTGGCCATTGAGGTTCGTCCCACCTGCGAGCGGCGCGGTCTTAAACGTCAGGTTGTACTCCATGACCGGGTTGGCCGGAGTGAAGTCCATGCGGTCGTCGACGGCCCGCTCGGCCTCGCAGAGGATGTTGTTGCGAATGAGTCCATTGGTTGATTCCTTGCCCCGCAGGCCGATGGCGGCCCAATTCACCGTCGAGATGGTGCAGTTCTCGATCGTCACGTCGAGCGTCTGAATGATGTCCGGGCCCCAGCCCCCGCGCATCGTCGGGGCATTGGGCGAAATAATGTTGTACCGGAAGGTCCAGCCCCGCACGCTGCCGATATGCGGCGCACTCTCCACCATGCACATCTGATGGAAGTCAAAACACGTGTTGTGCTCGAAGAGCAGGTTCTGTGCGATCTCGCCGTTGTTCGTGAAGGTCTGCAGGCAATCGACATGCGCGGTCTTGATCTCCGGCCGGATGCTGCCATGATAGTAGTTGTACCGCTGGAGGCAGCCCTTGCCGAAGAACCGCGAGTAATCGCAGTCATCGTTCTTGTTGCCCGGGGCGTACATGAAGAGGCGGCAGACTTCGTTGTTCTCCACCAACCAGTGCTCCCCGCCCAGGATGAAGCCGAATTCGCAGTGGTAGATTTTGTTGTAGGCAATGTGGTTGTGCGCCACCGCGGAGTAGTCGCGTGTGTTGCCGTCGGCGCTCGGCTGGCCGACCGTCCCGTTGACCGCCGTCATCATATCGTGGATGTAGTTGTCCAGGATTTCGCAGTGGCTGCTACGCAGTTGGACGGCCGTGGTGGGCTTATCGGCCGTGATCTCGAAGCCCTCCACGCGGAGGTAACTGGCCTCCAGATCGAAGCCGCCCACGATCGCCGAGCGCCGGGGCCGCGCCACGAAGGCGATGGGCTTGCCCTCCGTGCCGCCGGCCTTCACCTTGACCCGTTCGTCATACTTGCCCGCCATGACGTAGATGGTGTCGCCCGGCTGGGCGGCGCCTGCGGCGTGCTGCACGGTCTTGAAAGGTTTGTCCTCCGTTCCCGGGTTTGTGTCGGCGGCGCCGGGGGCTGCCTGGTCAACCACGTAGGTGGCCGCCCGAACCTGTCCGCGTGCGACCTCGTCCACCACACCGTATGCTGCGACCAGCAGGGCCAGCATTGCCATGCTCCGTTCCATCTTATTCAATGCGGTCACGCTCATCCGGGATTCCCCCTTTGACTTCATAGACTATGCTCTTGCACGACATACGTCCCATGATACCAACGTGCCGCCTCCGATTCCAATAGCTCCCGCCCTCTGCCGCTTCTCCCCCTCAGAATCTACCAGTCTGCGGTCAAGATCGAGCCTCAGGGGGGGATGTGGGGCAGCCCTTGAATTACAATGGCCCGGTAGAAAGCTAAAAGAGAAAAGAAGCCACAGAGGGCACAGAGCAGCACAGAGAAGAGGGAAGGTGAGGTCCCCAAACACCGAAGTCCGCATTTGGGAGCCCTGAGAAGGTGGAAGACAAGAAGGTGAGAACCGAAGAAAGTCGGGGCGTCCTCTCACTTTCTTCCCTTCGTTCTTCCCACCTTGGGGCTCTGTGTTCTCTGTGCCCTCTGTGGCTGAAACCGCAGTTTAGCCTTATAGCGGATCATTGTTAAATCAAGCTTTAACGAGGGAGATTCATAGCCAGCTTCTGACGCGCCGGAGTTTCGGCGGGACGACCGTCTCTTACGCCTATTGAGGAAGGTGGGCACCGCCCACCCTACGGGACTTCATCCCGGTGGAGAGAACTACAGTACGCGGTCGTCTTTCGGGGGTGTGACCATTGGAGAAGGCGAAAGGCCCGCATCCGAAGAAAAGACCTGACCCCGTCCTGTTCCCGAAAATGCTGTGGAAATTCAGGCGGGGCGGGGTTACGCTGTCAGGCTGACCGTGAGTACGTCTACCCACAATGAATAGGGGTTCGGCAATGGAAGCAGATTTTGCACTGCCACGATCCGGCCAACGCGTGCGTTACAACATGACCTTCATCTGGCTGATCTGCAGCGCCGCGGCGATGGGGGGCCTGCTGTTCGGGTACGACTGGGTCGTCATCGGCGGGGCCAAGCCCTTCTTCGAGCGGTACTTCCATCTCACCACCGCCGCACAAAAAGGCTGGGCCAATAGTTGCGCCTTGATCGGCTGCCTCGTGGGTGCGATGGTGGCCGGGGCGCTGAGCGACAAGTTCGGGCGTAAGCGCCTGCTCATCTTCTCGGCCGCTCTATTTGTGGTGACGTCGCTTGGCAACGCGCTGGCGCCGAGCTTTGGCGTTTTCGTCACGTGGCGAATCTTGGGGGGCGTGGCGATTGGCCTGGCCTCGAACCTCTCGCCCATGTATATCGCCGAGATCTCGCCCGCCGCGGCGCGGGGGCGGCTGGTGGCGATCAATCAACTGACCATCGTCATCGGCATCCTGGCGGCGCAGTTCATCAACTGGTGGATCGTCCGCGATCTTCCGGCCGGAGCCGGCGACGAGTTTATCCGCACGTCCTGGTACGGCCAGGCGGGCTGGCGGTGGATGTTCGCCTTGACGGCGGTCCCGTCGCTGCTGTTTTTCGTCTGCATGTTCTTCGTGCCCGAGAGTCCGCGCTGGCTCGTCAAGAACGGGGCGAGCGACCGTGCCCGAGGCGTCCTCGCGCGGATCGGCGGCCAGGCTTACGCCGAGGCCGAGGTGCGGGACGTGCAAGCCACGCTTGTGTCGAGGGCGTCCCGCCCTCGAATCGCGGGCTGGAAGCCCGCGACACGGCAATTCGCCGAGCTGCAGGAGCCGAGGATGCGCCGCGTGCTCGTGCTGGGCGTGGTTCTGGCCGTATTCCAGCAATGGTGCGGCATCAACGTGATCTTCAATTATGCAGAGGAGATCTTCAAGGCCGCCGGCTACGACATCTCCGACGTGCTCAAGAACATTGCCTGGACCGGCTCGGTGAACCTGGCCTTCACGTTCGTCGCCCTGGGCGTGGTGGATAAGGGCGGTCGCAGGCCGCTGATGCTGCTGGGCTCGGCGGGACTCGCCGTCATCTACGCGGTCATGGGCCTGTGTTACCACGGCGGCGTCAAGGGGCTGCCCATGCTGCTGCTCGTGCTGGCCGCCATCGGCTGCTACGCGATGTCGCTGGCCCCCGTGACGTGGGTCGTGATCTCGGAGATTTTCCCCAACCGCATTCGCGGCGCGGCGATGTCCGTGGCCGTGACGAGCCTGTGGATCGCGTGCTTCCTTCTCACCTACACCTTCCCGATCCTGAACGCCGAGCTCGGCTCGGCGGGCACGTTCTGGCTCTACGCGGGCATCTGCGTCGCCGGCTTCGTTTTCATCCTGTTGGAGCTGCCGGAGACCAAGGGCAAGTCCCTGGAAGAGATCGAACGCCAGTTAGTAGATTGACTCACACCATCAGGAGGTAGGACAACATGACCCAGCTAATCGCGTTGGTTTGTATGAATTGTCTATCGGTGGCATCCCAGCCTGCGGAGGTGCTGGTGTACGTCGGAACGTACACGAACCGAGGCGGCGAAGGCGTCTACGTCTATCGTCTGGACCCGGCGACCGGGGGGCTGAAACCTGTGACGAAGTCGCCTCGCTTGAATAATCCATCCTTCGTGGCGATCGACCCCAAGGGGCGGTGCGTTTATGCCGTCCGGGAAGGTGGCGGACCGGCGGGGGCGATTGTCGCCCTGGCGCGGAACGCCACGACCGGCGAGCTGATCCTCCTGAACGAGCAGCCGTCGGGCGGGCAAGGTCCCTGCTACGTGACGGTGGACCGCGCGGGCCGATTCGTCCTGGCCGCCAACTACGGCAGCGGCAGCGCGGTTGTGTTTCCCATCGGCGCGGACGGCCGCTTGCAGCCCGCCAGTTGTGTGATTCAGCACGAAGGTTCGAGCGTCAACCCGTCCCGGCAGAAAGGGCCGCACGCCCATTCCATCGTGCTCGATCCGGCCAATCGCTACGCGTTCGTTCCGGACCTGGGCATGGACAAGATCATGATCTACCGTTTCGACCGCGAGCATGGCAAGCTGCTGCCCAATGACCCGCCCTTTGCGAAGTGCGAGCCGGGATCGGGACCGCGGCACTTCACCTTCCACCCCGACGGCAAGCACGCCTACGTGATCGAGGAGCTCAGTTGCACGGTCACGGCGTTCGCCTACGACGCGGACACCGGCACGCTGAAGCCCTTGCAGAAGATCAGCACTCTGCCCACGGACTTCAAGGGTACGAGCACCTGTGCCGACGTCCACGTGCATCCGTCGGGCCGCTTCCTCTACGGCTCCAATCGGGGGCACGATAGCATCGCGTGTTTCGCGATCGACGCCAAGACGGGCGAGCTTCGCCTGATCGGCCACGAGCCGAGCCAGGGCAAGAACCCGCGCAATTTCGCGATTGACCCGTCCGGCACGTTCCTGCTGGCCGCCAATCAAGATGGTAACAACATAGTCAGCTTTCGCATCAATCAGGAGACGGGCGAGCTGACACCGACTGGGCAAGTGTGCCAGGTGTCCATGCCGGTGTGCGTGAAAATGATGAAGCCATAACCACGTAGCCATGTAGGGTGGGCCTTGGCCCACCAATAGCTGTCGGTGGGGCAAGCCCCACCCTACAAGCCGCGCCGGAGAGGAGCAGGTTATGAAGACGCAGCGTAGTACGATTGTTCTGCTGGCAAGCATCACTATCGCCAGCGCCTGTGCGGTTGCGGCGGAGCCGGCTTTTCTGCGGTGGTCCGTGGCGGACATCCCCGAGCAGTCCATCGATCTGAGCACCGCGACGGCCCACTACAAACCGATCTTCGGTATTGCGGACCCGAATGCCCGGAATGTCAAAGGCATCGTCCGATTCGGGGAGTTGACCGTTGAGCCGGGCGGTAGCAGCAAGACTGTCAGTGACAAGGACGCCGAGGGGGTCGTTTTCATTCTGGCGGGCAGCGGCACTCTCCGGTATGGGCAAGAGAAGGTGCCCGTGAAACAGAATGATTTTGTATACCTGCCCGTTGGCGTGGAGCATGGAGTCTCGAACCCGGGGCAGGAGCAGCTACGGCTGCTGGTGATGGCATTCAAGATTCCTGAGGGCCTCGAGGTCCCGGCAACGGCAAAGCTGATGCTGGCCAGCGCCGACGACGTGCAACTCCAGGTGTTGGCGAGCCATGGGCGCACGACCCAGTTCAAGCTGCTGCTGGGCACCACCAAGAGTCAGCGGGATAAGCTCGCGGCGGCCCAGCAGATCAACAGCTTCTTTCTCATGGACTTCGCGGCGGGCGGTACGAACATCCCGCACCGGCACGCCAAAGAGGAGGAGATCTACTACGTCCTGCGCGGCTCCGGCGACATGGTGGCCGGGACCGATGCGGCGAAGAAGGAAATGCGATATCCATCGAAGCCGGGCGATGCCTACTACTTCTCGCACGGCACGCTGATCGGGTTCTACAGCGGCGGCAAGGAAGGCGAGGACCATGCACAGATTCTTGCGGTGCGCTGGCCCATTCCTTCCTCGAAATCTGACACACCGCCTGATGACACAGGCAGGAAATGAGGTGAGATTCAATGAATCGACGTGAGTTTCTAAAGCGATCCGCGGGGTTGGCGGGGGTGGCATTGGCGGGCCTTGCGATCAATCCGGCCAAAACCTTCTCTCGGCCGACCAAGCTCAAGATCACCGACATCCGCGGCTGCACCGTAGCGTCCAATTTTGACTATCCCATCATCAAGATCTACACGAACCAGGACGTCTACGGTCTGGGCGAGGTCCGCGATGCAGGCTATTTGGGACAGGCGCTGATTCTCAAACCGTATCTCGTGGGCAAAGACCCTCTCGACATCGAAGGGATTCTGGAGAGCCTCCGGCCCTACGCCCGCAACGGCCGGTTCGGCGGCGGCTTTAGCGGCGTGGACATGGCGCTGTTCGATATCGCCGGCAAGGTGCTGGGCGTCCCCGCGTACAAGATTCTGGGTGAGAAGGTGCGGGACAAAATCCCCATCTACGGCGACACCAACGCCAACCAGGACCCGAAGGTCTTCGCGAAACGGGCGAGAATTCGCGTCGAGACGTGGAAACTGAAGTACCTGAAGATGGACCTGGTGCCCCGGCTCCTCCGGGACAAGCCCGGCGCGTTCGAGAACGGCGTCCCGACGGACAAAGGGCTGGACTACTGGGGCGAGTACGTGGAGGCCGTCCGCGACGCCATCGGCTACGACGTGTCTCTCGGTGCCGACCACTTCGGCCGGATGACGGTGGACTCGGGCATTCGGCTGGGCGAAGCGATGGCCAAACCCCGCCGGAAGCTGGCCTACATCGAGGACGTGATCGCGTTCAGTGCGCCCAACGCCGTCGAGATGATGACGCAAATCACGGCCAAGTCTCCGACGCCGACGCTGGGTTACGAAGACCTCTTCGGCCTGAGCGGGTTCCGCCCGTTCATTAGCGAAAACGCCGTGAGCATGATCCACCCGGACATGGAAACGTCCGGCGGCCTCATGGAGACGAAGAAGATCGCCGATTACGCCTATCGCTACGGGATCAAGACGATGTTCCATCACGCCGGCTCGCCCGTCGGGGCAATGGCGAGCGTCCACTGTGCGTGTACGATCCGCGACTTCGTCTGCATGGAGAACCACGCGATGGATCTTCCGTGGTGGGAGGACCTCGTGAGTGGTCCGGCCAAGCCGCTGATCAAAGATGGCCATTACACCGTACCCGAGAAGCCCGGACTGGGGATCGAGTTGAATGACGAAGCGGTCCAGAAGTATCTGCGCGAGCCAAGGTACTTGTCCAAGGCCGGCTATTTCGAGCCGACGCCGGAGTTCGATCAGCCCATCGACTGGCAGGACGCCATCAACAAAAGAATCATCGGCGGCTACCACGTTAACGGCCCCTGGGTCCACCTGGATGAAGAGGGCAACCTGGTCAATACCGCCGACCAGCGGTGACATCATATCGTTTCGAATGGATAGTGTATGGTTTGTCATCCTGAGCGGCAGCGAAGGATCTGGGCCACGAATGGGACGCGTCATTCGCCATGCAGTCCCGTCCTTGGGCCAGATGCTTCACTCCATTCAGCATGACAGACTCCCTACGATTAATTTTGGCAAGGGACGATGAGAGGGTAAGCGCGATGTGCCTGAGACTGGCAGGTCGATTTGGCTTGGTGCTTGGGGTGCTGCTTGCTCTCGCGGGGCAGGCGAGCGCCCAGGTGGTTCTCCAAACGCAAGACCTGCGGCTGGAGATTGGTGCGAATGGACTAGTGAAGAGCCTGACGGCGAAGGCTTCAGGTGCCGAGTACGCCTGGACCGCCGCGCCAATGCCGATTGCCTGCGTATATCGCGGTGGGCAGATGGCGGTTGGCTCGCAGGAAGCCTATGGCGAATTCGAAGTCCCGGAGTATCGCGGCGGGCAGTGCCTCCCGGCCTCGGCGGTTTCCTTGGCCGGGGACAGGCTGACGATCCAGTTCGGTCAGGCTGATGTCACGGCTACGTACCAGGTCACCACCGAGCCGCACTACCTTGCATTCAAGCTGCTGTCTTTGGCAGGCGATTTAATCATCGACCGCATCGACCTGATGCAGCTTCGCCTCAAGCGACTGCCGTTTCTGGGGCCTTGGATCGACGTGGCCTATGACGATCAGTTCGGCATTTGCCTCTGTGCCGGCAACATCAGAACGAATGCAGGGATGAGCCCGGCCGCTGAGTATGTGGAGATGCGGGCCATCGCCACGCGTGAAGTCGCCCTGGAGGGAGCGACGGCCGTGCTGTTCGGTTGTCCGAATCCGAAGGAGAAATTCCTCGACACGATGGAGGTCGTCGAACGCGATTTCCACATGCCCTCCGGCGCGAAGAACCGCCGGTCGCCCGTGCAGGATTACTCTTACCTTTGGTGCAGCCCGACGCCCGGCGACGTAGATCAATACATTGCCGTGGCCAAGCGCGCGGGATTTCGCATGATTCTATTTTCTTACACCGGGTTCACCGAAGGGGCGGGGCACTTCCGATTCAACAAGTTGTTTCCTCACGGGATCGACGATCTCAAGACGGTGGCTGACCGCATCCGTAGGGCGGGGCTCGCCGTGGGCATGCACATCCATTACTCCAAGGCGGATCGCACTGATTCCTACGTCACGCCGGTGCCGGACGACCGCTTGCGCAAGGCCCGCACGTTTCTCTTGTCCGCCGCCGTGGACGAGAAGGCGGATACGCTCACCGTCTACGAGAACCCGGCCGGCTGCACGCGGGACAAGGACCGGCGGATTCTGCAGATCGGCAAAGAGCTGATTGCTTACCGCGACTACACGACCCAGCCGCCGTACCAGTTCACCGGCTGCGAGCGCGGCCACCTCAAGACCACCGCCGCCGCTCATTCGGCAGGTGAACCCACAGGGCTGCTGGACGTGGATGACTGGGTGAAGTTCATCCGGTTCGATCAGACCACGGATATCCAGGATGAAGCGGCCCGGCGGATCGCCGAGGTCATCAATGCCACCGGCCCTTACGACATGGTGTATTTCGACGGGGCCGAGGACGTCCACGATCCGTTCTGGTACCACGTGGCCGACGCCCAGTATCGCGTCTACCGACTGCTCAAGCCGGAGCCGCCCGTCTGCGAGGCGGCGATGAGCGGCCACTTCAGTTGGCATATGATGAGCCGGGGCTGCGCCTACGACGTCGTCAACGAGCACGTGAAGAGCTTTTGCCGGGAGATTTCCTGCCGCACGGCCCCGATCCGGGCGATAGACTTTACACGCATCGAGTTCGGCTGGATCGCTCGACTCCATCCCACTATGGGCCCCGACGTGTTCGAATACGTCCTGAGTCGGGGCGCCGCGTGGGATTGTCCGTTCTCGGTTCGAGTGACACTGGCGGATGCGGCCGCTCACCCCCGCGCGGAGGATTGCTTCGACACGATCAAGATCTGGGAAGACGCCCGCATCGCCGGCAAGCTCACGGACGCCCAGCGGACGATGCTCAAGACACTCGATCCGAAGCAGTACGAATACGTCAAGGTCTGGAATGCGCTATTCCTGCCTCGGTGGATTGACGCCTGGAGCAAAGGGACGTTCAACGACCAGGAGCACCATCTATTCCTGAACGAGCGGGGCGAGTATGAATTGGTGCCCATTCGGGAAGTCCCGGCGGTGGCTGGCGGGCGCGTGAAGGCGTTTCTCTTCCAGCGTTCGTCACAGTCTGACAACACCTACGTGCTCCTCTGGGCCAACCAAGGTGAGTTGAACCTGGCGCTGCCCGTGCCGTCGGAGCGTCTAACGGTCATGCGTCCTTTCGGCACGCAACTCCCGTTAGAGAAAGGTGGATCCAGCGTTGTTGTCCCTGTCGGCAGTCGGCGCTATCTGCGACTGGTTGGCATTGGAACCGAGCAGGCAATCCAAATCCTGGCTTCGGCAAAATAGGGAGGATTTCATGAAAAGGACCGTTTCAGTTCTGCGCCTCGCGGTATTCCTTGTGTGCGTCCAAGTTATGGCTGGCTTCGGCGGAGAGAGTGGGGCTCCCGAGGGTTGGATGACCGCCGCCCCGCGTGACGAAATCCGGCCACAGTTCGCCTTCGATCCGAAGGGCGGGCCGGGGGATATCGGCTGCTTCATCATCCGAGCCGATCAACGGGAGGGGTTGGACGGGTGCTGGCGAAAGATCTTCCCGATTCAGGGCGGCAAATATTATCGCTTCGAGTCGTCCTGCAAGGCCACAGGTGTCCCTCTGCCGCGGCGCAGCATTGTTCCCATGCTCCACTGGCAGGACGAGCGCGGCCGACAGGTCCCGCTCGACGAGCCGGTCGTCACCAGCTACCTGCGGGGCGCCACCGGCATGGCCGAGACCGAATTTCCCGCACCGAAGGGAACAACGGCGGACGGCTGGACCAAGTTCTCGGATATCTACTGCACCCCGAGCAAGGCAACGCGCGCGGTCATCGAGCTGCACCTGCAATGGGCGCCGAGCAGCGAGGTGCGCTGGAGCGGCATCTCGTTCACGGAGTCGGCCGCACCATCGCCCCGGAAAGTTCGACTGGCGGCGGTCCACTTCAAGCCCAGTGGCGGCAAGACGCCGATGGACAACTGCCGCATGTACGAGCCGCTGATCGCCGAGGCGGCCCGGCAGAAGGCCGATCTGGTCGTGCTGGGCGAGACGGTCCCCAGCGTCGGTCTGGGCAAGAAGGTTCAGGAGATTGCCGAACCCATCCCCGGCCCCACCACGGAATACTTCGGCCAACTGGCGAAGAAGCACAATCTGCACATCGTGGTCAGTCTCAACGAGCGCGACCGGCACTTGGTCTATAACGCCGCTGTGTTGCTCGGCCCGGACGGCAAGCTGATCGGCAAATACCGCAAAGTCTGCCTGCCGCGCGGCGAGATCGAACAGGGTGTGGCGCCGGGCAACGATTATCCGGTCTTTGACACCCGCTTCGGCAAGGTCGGCATGATGATCTGCTACGACGGCTTCTTCCCGGAAGTCGCGCGGGAGTTGGCCAATCGCGGCGCCGAGGTGATCGCCTGGCCGGTCTGGGGCTGCAATCCGCTGCTGGCCCGGGCCCGGGCCTGCGAGAATCACGTCTATCTCGTCAGCAGCACCTACGAGGACATTTCACGGAACTGGATGCTCTCGGCGGTCTTCGACCACACGGGCGAGACCATCGCCCTGGCCAAAGAGTGGGGCACCGTCGCGGTGGCGGAGGTGGACCTGAACCAGCGGACGCAATGGGTGAGCCTGGGTGACTTCAAGGCGGAAATCCCCCGGCACCGCCCTGTCGCTCAGCCGGAGCCGCAGCGCTGAATCGGACAGCAGGACAAAGGCCCGGCTATCTATGTGGTTTTTCCGTAGCGTGGCGTTGCTGCGTCTTTGTATACTGGGTAGGGCAATGACATTTTGGAGGAAATGCTTATGGTTGCTTCGGTGGGAACAAGAAGAATCGGCGTTGCGTCGGTGGCCCTGCTGGCGATTCTGCTGGCGGGCGCTCGGAGCCATGCCCAATCTCTATCCTCTCCGGCGGTCTCGGAGTTGGGCCAGCTCCGCATCCTGTATGTGGGCCACCCTGACTCCGACCGTCAGAAGGACTTCGTTCAATTCCTGGGTCAGCACTTCAGCACCGTCAAGACCGGCGATCTGAGGGCCTTCAAGGAAAAGGACACCGACGGTTTCGATGTGACGCTCCTGGATTGGGACGCCAACGTGTTGGAGGGCCCATACCCAAAGGTTTCCGAGGGCTTTGCCCGGCCGGTCATTACCCTGGGCGTTCGTGGAGCTCTGATCTGCCGGCGGTGGCGGCTCAAGGCGGGCTATTTGTGAAACTGCTTGGACAATGCGGCTCATGTTGAGTCGCTCAACCACGAAGTGTATCGCACCCCGCTGGCGGTCCAGCCCGAGTTCGAATTCCGCACCACACCCGAGAGCTACCGGCTCGGCTATGTCGGAGAAGGCAAGCTGCCCGACCAGATGAAAGTCTGGCGGGTTCAGAACACGCCGAAGGGCAGTGTGGTCGCCCCGGGGAGCGGCTTTGAGGACTCTCCCGATGCCGAGATCATCGCGACCGGACTCAATCGCATCAAACGGTATGGCGACGTCGGCATCGGCAGGCACGCCAATGTCCTGCAGTGGGGCTACGGCGACCCGCCCTCCCAGATGACCGAGGCCGGCCGCAAGCTGTTCATCAATTGCATTCACTACATCCACCGCTTCGACGGCCAGGCGCCGCTGGTGCGCCGCGAGCGCGAAGGACGGCTCAGCGCCCTTCGGTGGGCTCCCGCCCAGAAGGGAACGACCCAACAGAAGCTTGTCTTCAGTGGAACGTACCCGCAGGATGTCATAAGGAAATACCAGGGCCGTTCCGACGAGCTGAACGACTACTACGTGAAGAACCTGGAGTTGCTCTACCGGGATCAGGGGTATCGTGTCGACGAAGATCTCAAGTCACTGGGCCTCAAGTCCAATCGCAAGATCGAGACGCTGGGGCGTCTGTTCGAGTTGCTCAAGGACGAGACCCGTCGTGAGATCGCTCAGCGGTTGCTGGATCGCTACACGGACGGCCACACGACGTTTGACTTCAAGAACGGTCGAGACCGCATCTACTTCAGCGATTTCGGCGGGTATAAGTTCTTTGTGGTTCCGGAAGGATACCTGACCGCTAAGGCGGCCAAGGCAGCGAAGGAATAGAAGATAGCGGCGATCGGTTTATAAGTCTCAACAACGTGCGAGAAAGAACCACGAGAGCAAGAGGGTCATAGCCCCCGAGACGAGGAGCATCACAATGGCGTACGTTTTGCGCTGATCGGCCATGACGCCCATCACGCTGAACACCAAGGCCACCGGAGGGCACGTCAGTAGCAGGAACCCTGCAAGGGCTCGCCACGAACTGCTTCAGCTTGGGCTCAGCACGAGCATCAGAATGACAGATAGCCCCGCTGCCGCGAGGACCTTCGCCGCAATCCTGCCGTAATGCATCCGCGGTCCTTTCCACGAACCCGCCCTTTCAACCGAGACCGTTCCATAACAGGGTCAAGAGCAGGAATCCGCCGGCGATGGCCGCCATGAGCACGGCCAGCCACTTACGCCGGTCGTGCATGATTCCCAACGTGGCGAAAACCCCGGCCAGCGAGAACGAGACCATAATCAAGAGCCCTACAAGGGTTCTCACCGGGCTGTGTCAGCCAGGTGCAAGATAGTTAAGTGCGGCAACGGCCGCACCGCCGATCAGGAACATCGCCGTGGCTATTTTGCCGAATTTCAAAGCCAACCTCCTGCAACACATGTTTTTCGAAGCCGCTATTTCAGATGGCGGGTATAGCCTACCCGGCGGGTGACGCCGATCTTGTCGAAGTAATCGAGCAGCGGAATCGCGTACTTGCGACTGGTGTCGAGGATGTACTTGAACTTGACGCTTTCCAGGCCGCCGTTTTGTTGAATGTGGGAGACGATGCGCTCGCGTGCGGTGGCTATCGCCTCAGCGTGGAACAGCAGATCCTGGTCAACCCGGACGAGCTGGCGCTGCTCGGTGAGAATCCGTAGCACCCGCTGCACCTGGGGCGGCGCTATCCGCATCTGGTCGGCGATTTCCTGGGGGCCGGGCGGGTCGAAGAGGTGACTTCGGAACAGCGATTCCACGTTCTGGAGCAGTTGCTGCTCGGCGTTGTTGAACTGCTCGCGATGCTCCGGCAGGGCCAGGAAGCCCTTCCGCTCGACCAGCTTGCCTTCCGAAAGCATCCGCTCGATCGCGCCTTCGAACACGTCCTTTCGTAGGATGGGCTTTAGCCCATGCGGTTCTGGTCCGGCCATGCCAATGTCGCCCGCATGGGCTGAAGCCCATCCTACGCGCGCGGATTCCGTCAGAAGCTGTTCGCGGCCGATGCCGGGGCTTTCGGGCCTTTTAGCGTGAAACCCGCGAACCGCGTCGAGCAGATGCTGCTTGACGCGCTCGGCGGTGTCCACGTGGATGTAGGTCTTGCCGCTCAGCGGCAGGAGGCGGCCTTCCTGGGCGAGTTGGGTCAGGAGGGGGGCCAGTTCCTTGGCCGGCATTTTGCTGCGAAGGGAGATTTGCCTTTCATCCGCAGCGAACGCGTCAGCCGTTTTCACGCAGTACTCAGCGAAGTCCTTCGGCCTTGCGACGGCCTTCGCCCGCTCGGCGATCTCCTTGAGGACGTCCGGGTGGGTGCGTTTGAGATGCCTTTCGATGGCTTCGACGATGAGGCCGCCGCCGAGGGTGCGGGTGGGCGAGAGGGACCGGATGATGAAGTGGTCGCGCGGTCCGGCGACGACGGGGTGGTCCAAGAAGACCTGGATCAAACATTGCCGGCCCGGCTTGAGGTGGCCCTCCTGGAACAGGTAGACGCTGGCCGGCGTTTCCGACGTGCCGGTATGGAACTTGACTTGGGCTGCGTTCTTGAGGTCGGCCTTTTCCTGGTCCAGCAGCTTCAGCTCGCACAAGTACCATTGGTGCGGGGCGAAGTAATCGCTGATCGTGATGACGTTGCCCCGCTCGACAGCCTTGTGGTCCCACTGCGGGATGTTCAGGGCCGCGCACTGGCCGGCCATCGCCCGCGAACTGTCCCGGCCGTAGACTTGCACCGACCGCAGACGCCCCTTCGTCCCCTGCGGCAGCAGGACGAGCTCATCGCCGACATCCACTGACCCGCAGGCGGGAATCCCCGCCACGATCGTGCCGTAGCCTTTGGCGGAGAATGCCCGCTCGACCGGCAGGCGGAAGATGCCCTGGGCCGTCTTCGGGGTGATCGCCGCCACCAGGGTCTTGAGGGCCTCGTAGAATTCCTCAAAGCCTTGGCCCGTGATGTTGGAGATGGGCAGGATCAGGGCGTCTTGCAGGAACGTGCCGGCCAGGAAGCCGCGGATCTCCTGGGTCGCTGTCTGCGCCCTTTCCGGTGGGACGACATCGACTTTGGTCATCGCCACGATTCCATGCGCGACGCCCAGAAGGGTCAGGATATCCATGTGCTCGCGGGTCTGCGGCATGACGCCGTCGTCGGCCGCCACGACGAGGATGCACCCGTCGATTCCCGTCGCCCCGGCGACCATCGTCTTGACGAAATTCTCATGGCCCGGGACATCGACGATACCGACTTCGATGTCGGAGATGACGCACGGGGCAAAGCCCAGCTCGATCGACATGCCGCGTTCTTTTTCGATCTTGAGCCGGTCGGTCTCGCAGCCGGTCAGGAGCTTGACCAAGGCGGTCTTGCCGTGATCGATATGCCCGGCCGTGCCGAGCGTCACATTATGTTGCTGCACATCCACAATACTCGTCCTTGTGACTCAAAATCGGGTGCCATGTCTACGCTTGCGTAGACATGCTCAGTCTGACGGGGGAGACATGCTTACGCGAGCGTAAGCATGGGACCCAGACTCGCGTTCGTGTTGTCTACTCTCCAGCCGCCGAGGCCGCTACGACGGCCTCAACAATGATCGCGTCGTCACCATCCCGCAGCGTGCGGGGATCGATCAGGACTTGATCGTTCTGAATCCGGGCAAAGACCGGGGGCTCGTGCAGCCGTAGACGCTTGGCCAACACGTCTACACTGATCTTCTGGGGCGTGATTGCCACGAGCGTTGTCGCCAGGTTCTGCGTGGGCAGTGAGCCGCTGCCCATCTCGGAAAAGCCGCTCGTGGTGGTCACCGTCGCGGCGATGCTCTTGTCGCGAATCTGCGATGCCAGCCGCTCCGCGTGCTCTCGGATACTCTCCGGGCTGCGCCGGAGCATCTGGAGCGTCGGCACTTCGCGCAGCGCGGTGCTCTCGTCCAGGAACAGTTCGAGCGTTGCCTCCAGGACCGCCAGCGTCAGCTTGCCCACCCGGACGATCCGGGCGAACTGGTTCTTCCGCACGGCGTCGATCAGGATCTTCTTGCCCAAAATGAGACCGGCCTGAGAGGCGCCGATCAGCTTGTCGCCGCTGCACGTGATAATATCCGCGCCCTGGCGGATCGAGTCCGCCAGCAGGGGCTCGGGCTCAAATCCGAACTGCGAGAAATCGATCAGTGCGCCGGCGCCCACGTCGTCGATCATCACGAGATTGTGCTTACGCGCGATGGCCACGAGCTCATCGAGCGGGACCTCCGAGGAGAACCCCTGGATCTTGTAGTTGCTCGGGTGCACGCGGAGAATCGCGGCCGTGTTCTCCGTGATGGCGTTTTCATAGTCGCGGGGGTGGGTTTTATTGGTCGTGCCGACCTCGACCAGCCTGGCCCCGCTGAAGGCCATCACCTCGGGCAGGCGAAAGGAGCCGCCGATCTCGACGAGCTGGCCCCGCGAGACGATCACCTCTTTGCCCTTGGCGACCGAGTTGAGCACAATGGCCGTGGCGGCGGCGTTGTTGTTCACGACGGTAGCCGCCTCGGCGCCCGTCAGCCGCTGGAGCAGCCATTCGATCCGCTCATCGCGCCGAGACCGCTTTCCGGTCTGGCGATCCACCTGGAGCAGGGAGTAGCTTCGCAGCGTCTGCTGAATCTGGTCGAGTGCTTTGACGGGCAGGACCGCCCGGCCGAGGCCGGTATGCAGGATGATCCCGGTGGCATTGACCGCCCGCTGGTAGTAGGGCTTCATCATAGCCTCAAGCCGGCCCTTGGCCGCCGCCACGATGCGGCCTCGAATCGCCGCCTCATCCATATCAAACGCAGGCTGGGCCATGAGCTGCCGGCGGACCTCTTCGACCGCCTCGCGGACCGCATCCGCCACCGGCCTTCGCCCGTACTCCGTCGCCAGCGTCTCCAACTCCAGCTCCTTCAGAACCGCATCAACGGAAGGGACCCTGCGCATCAGTGGTCGGACTTGTGCATCCATGACCTATTCCCAAGCCTCATCAGGTTCGGTCCGGTCGCTGTCTTCGCAAGCCGGACCCCATTCTTTGTATTCTCCCAAGCCGCCTTCTGCAGGCGACCAGTATTGTACTTGCCAAATACAGGCCGACAAGTCGATTTCTTCGCCGTCAGCCATTTGCCCGTTGACACGCGGCCCGGGGCGCGGTACAAATCGGCTGTTCTGTTAAGGATTGAACGATGAAGAAAAAAGATCTGCTGCGTGCGGCTGGCCTTGTCGCGCTTCTTCTTATCCTACTGTTCCTATTCCTTAAGAACCCGGTTCCAGGGTCTAAGCCGGGGGTTTCTACGCTAGCCGGCGGGCCGTCGTCGTCCGTATCCCGAACCGATGCGAACGGGGTGGCCTGGGCGCTCGATCAGGCCGGTGGGACCCTCCTCTCGATGGAACCCAACGCCCCGAAAGCGGGGCCGCCCATCCTGGTGAAAGCGGATGTCCAGAAAGTGGGGGATCGCGAGATGTCGATCGGGCTGGTCTTGGAGGGCCAGGCCGGCGAGCAGTATCGGCCGGTGGTCAAGAAAAACGGATCGCCGCTGTCGGCTCCCCGGCTGCGGATCGTCAACGAGGCGGGCCAAGTGATGGCCCAGGACAGTTTCCAGTATGGCTGAGGTGGCACCTGCCGGTACTCGTGGCGAGTACCAAACGATTTCACGGGCAAGTACCAGGTCCAGGTGGACATCGACCTCGGTCCGATCCAGGTCCAGCACGACCGGCCCTGGCACTCCCTGTAGCGGCTCGGTGAGTCGATTTGTCTCTGAGCCATCATATGTGACGCCCCTGTCCGGATTTCGGTCCGCCAGGGGCGATTTGTTTGCGCCATTTCTCGGAGCCTCAAATGAAGATGATCGATGAAGCCGGGACGGTGTTGGCGTCCGGGCGATTCCAATTTGGCTGAGATGGCACCTGCCGGTGCTCGTGGCGAGTGCCAGAAGCTCTCAGAGGGGAATCCTGCATCGTCGTGGAGATGGCTTGCGGGCTCTTTGAGACAGCACGGGAGGTGCAATGGCACTTGATGGAGTGAGAGTGGATGTTGCCACAACTACCGGCGGGTTCAGAGACGACTCTGACCCGCCTTTTTTGTTGGGGGCGTTTTGAAGGTGTTAGATGGCGGAGAGAAAACCATGAAGAGCGTCAAAGGAATTGGTTTGGCCGACGTGCAGGCGGTCTACGGCGGGCCGGAAGGCCGGCTGTGGGAACTGATTATGGGCGAGCAGATCCATATCGGGGGTTTTGTCTCTTCCATGGACTTGGCCCAGCAAGCCGGCATCGGGGCCGGAACCAAGGGCGTCGATCTGTGCTGCTGCAACGGGGCGGGAATGCGATTTCTCGTTCGCTTCCGCAATGTCGCCGGTATGACCGGCGTGGACGCCACCGAGACGGTCGTCGAGCAGGGCCAGCAGCGCTGCCAGCAGGCCGGCCTGGCCGACAAGATCCAGTTCACTCTCGCCGACGTGTGCAGCAGCGGGCTCAAGAGCAGCAGCGCGGATTTCGTGTGGGGTGAAGACGCGTGGTGCTACGTCGTGGACAAGACCAAGCTGATTGCCGAGGCGGCCCGGATCGTCAAGCCGGGCGGGACCATCGCGTTCACCGACTGGGTCGAGGGCGATAGGGGCCTTTCGCAGCCGGAGGCCGAACGGTACCGGCGGTTCATGAAGTTCCCGAACGTCCAGACGATTGGCGGATACAGCGATCTGCTCAAGGCCAATGGCTGCGATGTGCTCATCGCCAAGGGCACCGGCCGATTCGCACCGTATGTGGACCTGTATCTGAATATGCTCGGCATGCAGTTGGCCTACGACGCCCTGAAGATCATCGGCTTTGACCAGAATCTGATGGGTGCAATGGCAGGGGAGATGGCCTTCATGCAGCAGTTGTCCCACGCGGGCAAGATCGCTCAGGGCCTGTTTGTCGCACGAAAGAGATGATGCAATGGGAAACTGCTTCGATAGCAAAGACATCAAGATCAACGCGAGCGATCCGTGCCATCCGCCGCAGTGTGGCGCCCTCGGCCCTGGTAGGGCGAGCGTCCCCGCTCGCCAAAGAGCGTCGTGCGGGGACGCACGACCTACCGCGGATAGTCCGCCAGCCTGGTTTGAGGGGATGATCCGCAATTGTCTGCAATATGCCTGCGAAGCCAAGGCCAAGGGCAGGCACATCGTTGGCATCCTGTGCGAGTACACGCCCCGGGAGCTGATCATGGCGGCGGATGCGGTGCCGGTCTGCCTTTGCGGCGGCTCGGCGGAGATGATCGGGCCGGCCCAAGAGCACCTGCCGGCCAACCTCTGCCCGCTCATCAAATCGACCTACGGGTATCACGTCCAGAAGGCTAACCCCTTTCTGGAAATGGCGGATATGGTCGTCGCTGAGACCACCTGCGATGGCAAGAAGAAGATGTACGAGCTAATGGCCGAGACCCGTCCGATGTACGTGTTGGAATTGCCGCAAAAGCCGAACGATGCCGATGCGATGGCCCACTGGGTCCGCGAGCTGCGCAAGCTCAAGACCCGGCTCGAAAAGGCGTTTGGCGTCACGATCACCGACGAGAAGATGCGGCAGGCGATCCGGACGATGAATCGCGAGCGGGCCCTGCGGCGACAATTGGCGGAACTGATGAAGTCCGATCGCCCGCCGCTGACCGGCCGGCAGTTGCTTCAATTCAAGAGCAACATCTCCTGCATTTGCGCCGACGTTGCCCAGTACCGCCGGGCGTTGGAGTTGTATAAGCCCGTATCTGCAGAGGAATCGGTGGGGCAAGCCCCACCCTACCAGATTCGGGTATTGATGACGGGTGTGCCGGTGGTGCACGGCGCCGAGCGGGTGGTCGAGATCATCGAATCGCATGGCGGTCTGGTTGTGTGCATGGACAACTGCACGGGACTCAAGCCGATTCTCGAAGATGTCGATGAGACGGCGGCCGACCCAATGGTCGCCCTGGCCGAGAAGTACTTTCGGCTGCCGTGCTCGGTCATGACGAAAAACAGCCGGCGGCTGGACGTTCTGACGGAATTGGCTCGGCAGTACCAGGCGCAGTGCGTGATCGACCTCGTCTGGCAGGCGTGCCTCACGTATGATGTCGAGTCCTACTTCGTCAAGAGACTGGCGGAGACGGACCTCGGCATTCCGTACCTGCGGATCGAGACGGACTATTCGCCGTCCGATTCCGCGAGGATCGCCATGCGAGTCGAGGCCCTGTTCGAGACCGTTCGTCAAAGGGCGTCTGCGTGAGTACGGCGGATCGGATGAAGACCATCGCCTATACGTGTCCCTATGTGCCGGCGGAGTGGATCGCCGCTCACGGGTTGCGGGCCCGACGGTTGGTGCCACTGCCCATCGAGGGGACATCCACCATTCCGCGGATTGAGGGGCTTTGTCTGTATGCGCGGGCCTTTGTCAACGACGTGGCGGCGAGCGATGATGTCAGTGGCGTCGTCGTCACGACGATGTGCGACCCAATGCGGCGGGTCTTCGATCTGCTGGTCCGCAGGGTCGATACACCGGCCTTTCTGCTGAACGTGCCGAGCACCTGGCAGACCGTGGCCGCCCAGAGGTTGTACTTGGACGAGTTGAAACGGCTCGGCCGGTTCCTGGTTCGGCTCGGCGGACATGAACCGGATAAGGAGGAACTCATACGCGCAATGCTCGATCAGGCACATGGCAATGGTGTGCACGGCACAGGGTTCCCCAACGCGATGAATCGCGTTGGGGGGCCCACACCCTACGGCCACGGCGTGCCCCTCGCTCTCGTGGGCGGTCCCTTGATGCTGCGGGACCGGGTCCTGTTCGACGTGATCGCCGATTGCGGCGGGCGGATCGTGCTCGACGCCACCGAGACGGGGCAGCGGGGCGTGTGCGGACCGTTCGACCGCCGGCGGCTTGCCGAAGACCCGCTGATGGAGTTGGCCCAGGCGTACTTCCGTCTCCCCGACGCCTCCCGGCGCCCGAACAGCGAGCTCTACCGATGGCTCAAAGATCAGTTGGCGCAGTCCGGCGCTCACGGCATCATCTTCCATCACTACGTCTGGTGCGACAAATGGCGTGCTGAATTCGCGCGGTTGAAGGAATGGGCCAACCTGCCGGTGCTCAGGCTCGATAGCGAAGGTGACGGTCCGATCGACATGGTCCGGACCCGCAATCGGGTCCGCGCGTTTATGGAGATGTTTCAGTGAACGAGGCGCCCCGACAGATCACGCTCCGGGAGTGGGACGACCGCTACGAGCGATTGCAGACTCGCGGGGTCCGCCAGCCGGTGTATGGCGGTCCGCTCGGCCGGCACGTGGCCGATGGCGACACCCGCCTGCTGAAGCTGCGCTACGACAGTTCGCTGGCGGCACTGCGATTGTGGAACTTTCTGCTGACGGAAGAGGACCGCCTTCGTGCCGCACGGGACGCCGGCAAGAAGCTGGTCGGTACGATGAAGGACCTGGGCACGGTTCCCGTGATGGCGTACAGCCTCGACAATCTCGTTGCCTTCTATCCGGACGGGGCCTGGTGGATTCCGTGCGTGATGGAGGTGAACTCCGGATTGCTGCAGATTGCCGATTCCCTCGGCATCGACGAGTCATTCTGTCCGGTTCGCGCCATGCTCGGGGCCTTTGTGACCGGGACGCACTTTCCGATCCCGGACCTGCTGACGTGCAGCGTCGGTGCGACGTGCGACGATTTCTCCGCCATCGCTCAGCGTCTCAACGGCCTGGGCCACCCGATCCTGTGGTGGGAAATCCCGCATCGGCGTGCGCCCGAGGTTGAGGAAGAGGCCGTCCAACTGCCTGGCGATTTCTCGGCCCCGAAGGGCCAGATCGAGTTCGTCCAGTCGGAGCTGGAACGCGTCAAGACCGCATTGGAGGATTTGGCCGGACAGTCTCTCGGCGCTGAGGCACTTGCCGGAGGAATTGCCAAGGCCAATCACGTTCGCTGGCTGCTGGCCCAACTTCGGCACTTGGCGTTCACGGCGACGTTGTGTCCGATGCCGGCTCTGGAGATGCTTATTGCGGAGATGCTGGCAATTCACTTTTGCTCGGATCAGGATGAAACGATTGTTGTTTTGCAGGAATTGTTGGAGGAGGTCAACCTTCGTGTGGCGGCCGGGACAGGGTATTCGTCGGCGGACGCCGCCCGCGTTTTCTGGGTGAACCCCGTGGCGGACTTGCAGGTGATGAACTTTCTGGAAGACTGCGGCGGTCGGATTTGCGGCACAGAGTACCTCTTCGCCCATGCCCTGGACCCGATTCCGCAAACCGTACCTCCCATGGAGGCGCTGGCACAAATAGCACTGGCCGATCCGATGGTCGGCTCGGCGGCCGACCGGGCGGTGCGGATCGTCGCGGAGGTTCGCCGATTCGGCGCGGAAGCGGTGATCGTCTCCCGCATTCCCGGCGCGAGCCACTGTGCCCTCGAGGGCGAGATTATCGGCGAGATTGTTCGCCAGGAGTGCGGGCTTCCTGTACTGGAAATCGAGGTGCCGCCGCTTACGGACGCCATGTCTCCGACGCTGCGCACCCGGCTAGAGGCACTCGTGGAAACTGTTGAAAATCGGAGAAGCAGATGATGTACGCGGGAATTGACGCGGGCTCGCGAGCGATCAAGGTGGTCTTGATCGGTGACGACGGCTTCGAAATCATCGCCCAGGGGCAGGTAGACCAGGGCGTCGAGCAGGATCAGCTCGCGTGCAGACTTTTCGAGCAGGTCTTGGCGGATGGCGGTGTCTGCCGGTCCGACGTGCGCCGAATCGTCGCGACGGGCTACGGCCGCAACGCTATCCCAATGGCCGACACGACGATCACCGAGATCACGTGCCACGCCGTGGGTGTGCGGCATCTCGTGCCCGATGTCATGACCGTCATTGATATTGGCGGCCAGGATAGTAAGCTGATGCGATTGGATCGAAACGGCAAGGTCCGCGACTTCGCCATGAACGACCGCTGTGCCGCAGGGACGGGGCGGTTCCTGGAGGTCGTGGCCGATCAGCTTGGCCTGTCTCTCGGCGACCTCGGGCCGATGGCCGCCCTCAGCCGCAGCCCTGCGGCGATCAGCAGTATGTGCGTCGTCTTCGCCGAGACCGAGATCATCGGCCTGCTGGCGGGCGGCCGGGCCCGCGAGGATATCGTCGCGGGGGTCCAGACGGCTATCGCCTCGCGGATCGTCGCCATGGCCGGCCGGAATGCCGAGTCGCCGATCGTCTTCACCGGCGGCGTGGCCCGAATCTCGGGCATGGAGACCGCGTTGCAGACGGCTCTCGGCCGGCCGGTCGCGATATCGCCGGAGCCTCAAATGACGGGCGCCCTCGGCGCCGCGCTGCTGGCGCGACGGCAACATGATTCCTACTGACCGATGGCGTTGTCATGCTGAACGCAACGAAGTGGAGTGAAGCATCGATGATCAACATGGAACGACGAAAACGCGTCATGCAACGGTCCATCCGGCTGGGTCACTGCATTTGTGACCCGAAGCAGCCGTGCCCGTGCCCGCTATTCAAAGAGAAGAACGTCTGCTCGTGCGCCGGCGAGCGGCTGGAGAGTCCCACCGGCAGCGTGCGATTGACAAAGCTCGTGGAAAAGGCGGGCTGTGCCTCGAAGATCGACCAAGCGTTTCTCAAGAAGGTGCTGGCGGATTTGCCCGCCAGCGACGATCCCCGCGTCTTGGTCGGCGTGCCGGCCGGGGACGACGCCGGGATCTACGACATGGGTAACGGCCAGGCCCTCGTCCAAACGGTGGACGTGTTTACGCCTGCCGTAGATGACCCGTACACGTTCGGCCAGATCGCCGCCGCCAACTCGGTCAGCGATGTCTATGCGATGGGCGGCGTGCCGATGACGGCGCTTTCCATCGTGGGTTTCCCGGTTCGATCGATCCCGGATGAAGCTCTGTTCCAGATCCTGGCCGGCGGGATTGACAAGATGAAGGAGGCGGGCTGCGCCATCGTGGGCGGCCACAGCATCAATGACGCCGAGATCAAGGCGGGTTTCGCCGTCACGGGGATGATCGACAAGGATCGCGTCGTCACTAACGCCGGGGCCCTGCCGGGCGACGCGCTGATCCTCACCAAGCCACTCGGGACCGGCATCGTGGCCTTGGCCGCCCAGATCGACCGGGTCAAGCCAGAAAGCATGGCAGCGGCCGCCGCATCCATGACCGCGCTGAATAAGACGGCCTCGGAACTGATGGTTCAGTTCGGCGCTCACGCCTGCACCGACGTGACCGGTTTCAGCCTCATGGGCCATCTGGCCGAAATGGCCCGATCCAGCGGCATGGATGTCCAGATCGTCTGGGATGATCTGCCGTTGTTTGAAGGGGTGCTCGACTACGCTGCCGCCGGAATCCTGCCCGGCGCGATCGAACGAAACAAGGAATCCTGTAGCGACCGCGTGGTTACGCCGGCGACGCTTCCCCAGGAGATGGTCGATATCTGCTACGACGCCCAAACGTCCGGCGGTCTGCTGATCGCGATAGAGCAGGAAAAAGCAGCCGATCTCCTCAAGGCCCTCCGCGATCGCGGCATATCGGCCGCGGCCGTCATCGGCAACGTCACGGCCAAAGGCACCGGCCTAATCCGCCTGGAAACCACGGGCAAACGTGAGATTCCCGCGTTCAAGTCCATCAAGGCGACGGAGCCATCGCAATCATCCATCCAGGACGTTCCCTGCTGTGCGGACGCCGTCAGCACTGTGGCGCCCTCATCGTGGCGAGGGCGTCCCGCCCTTGCGTCGCGAGGCCATCCCTTCGACTTCGCTCAGGGCAGGCTTGGCCTTGCTTCGCCAAGCCACGACGCACCTGTGACGGCCGAGCAGCAAGGGCAAGATGCCCTCGCCACGGCGGCTGGGCCGCAGGCTGGCTCGGAAATGGACCAAGTGAAGGCGACGTTCCAGCAGTTCCTCAGTGCGGCCGGCTCGCCGCATGGCTTGGACGCCTACACGAAGCAGGCGACGGCGATAGCTCTATCCGTAGCGCTGCGCTGCGAGCCTTGCCTGAAGATGCACCTGAAGAACGCCCGGCAAAAAGGCTTCACTCAGGCCGAAGTCGACGAGGCCGCCTGGATGGGAATCAGCTTCGCCGGCTCACCGGCGATGGTCTTCTATGAGAATGTGAAAAGAGAGTGTGAAGTCTGAGGCCTGTCATTGCGAGGAGCGCAGCGACGAAGCAATCTCAATCACAGGGGTGGGAGATTGCTTCGCTTCGCTCGCAATGACATTCTTCAAACTTGACACTTCACACTTCTACATTCTTGGTCTGCCCAAAGGAATGTGGTAGGATAGGAGTCGATGTAGATGGGTCGCCAGGGAACTCTGCGGAGGTGACTGGTGCCTGGTGGTGCCCCTGGTCTTCAAAACCAGTGTAGGGCCGAGAAGGTTCTGGGTGGGTTCGATTCCCATTCGCCTCCGCCATATTCTTGATTGCGGATTTTGGATTGCGGATTTGAGAAAGGTGCTCGTTGCGAATCCGCAATCCGAAATCGACACGAGGTGTGCTGCTATGGAAAAAGGAAGAGTCGTCTTATCGCTCCTGCTTGTGGCGGCGGGGGCGGGCCTGCTGGCGTATGGCCTGTTCCACAACTCGATCACGGTCTTCTCCCGACCCGCGAGTCCGCCGGTAGTCCCCGCGTTGGATGGCGAGCCAAGCCCGGTGCAGGTCGCGGCCCAATCCGAGGCTGCGTCGGAGCCCGCGGTTACGCAGGAAGTGGCCCGGGGCGGCGTCACCCGCGACGAAGCCGGCCAGGTCAAGAAGACCTACGAAGGAACCCAGGCCCCCAAAGCCTGTCCTACCTGAACGCAGTAACCGCCGGCCGTGACGGCCGCCATCACCATCAATCGTAGGATGGGCTTTAGCCCATGCGGGTTAAGGTCGCTTGCCGCAGGAAATGAAAGACAGAGGGAGCCGAAAAAAACGAAAGAAGACGAAAAAAAGGAACTGAGCCTGTGCCTACAGCCTTCCTCCCTCTTTTTGCATTTTCTCGTTTCTTTCGGCTACAGTTGATATGGTTGGAAGAACTCGATTCGCAGGCGTTTTCGCGCGATTACAGCCGTACCGCCTCTGGGTCCAATCTGCGTTCCTGTTCGTCTGGTTGGCCCCGTTTGGCCTGCGCTACCACGGCGTCTGTGCCCCGGTTTTCCATTGCTACGCTTGCCCCCTGGCAACCTTCGCCTGCCCCATCGGCGTCCTGGCCAATTTCAGCGCCTTGCACCTGATCCCCTTCATGACCGTCGGCCTGCTCGTCGTATTCGGTGCCTTGGTGGGCAGCCTGTTTTGTGGCTGGGCCTGTCCCTTCGGCTGGCTCCAGGACCTTGCCGCCAAGCTCCCGACTCCCAAGTTCGAGCTGCCCCGCTGGACGGGGCATTTCCGCTTCGTCGTGCTGGGCGTGACCGTTCTGGCGATCCCATACCTCTACGGCGAGAGCCACCCGCTCTTCATCTGCCGCATCTGTCCGGCGGGCGGCGTCGAGGCGGCCCTCCCCGGCGTGGTTCAGCAGGCCTGGACCGGCCAGCAAATCCTCTGGCCCAACGCGATCAAGCTAAGCATCATCGGGGTCTTTCTCGTGGCCATCCTCTTCTTCAAAAGACCCTGGTGCCGGGTCTTTTGTCCGCTCGGCGTGATCTTCTCATCCTTCAACCGGGTCTCCGCGTTCTTCCTGCGAGTGGATCGCAGTGCCTGCACCGACTGCCAGCGTTGCCACAAGCTCTGCCAATACAACATCGAGCCGGAGAAAAGCCCGAACGACCTACGCTGCATCCGCTGCCTCGAATGTACCCGCTGCTCCTTCGGCGCCTTGACGCCTCACACAATCCTCGAACGTCCGTGAGAAGCACCCGCCGGTCTGGAGGCGGGCGTGGCAGAATCCAGGTAGAGACGCGGATTCTGCATTTTCGCAAAGGTTTTTTCTGCATCGGACGCTGGTCGGCAGCGTCTATACAAGCGAGATAGCCCTGGCCCGGCCGGTCAGTGGATTGGCAGGACGGGGTCTGACCTAAGGACCCTTTTCGAGGAGACGGCCATGCGAGAGACGATTAGGATGTGCGTAGGGATCGCCCTGGGAATCTGGACGGCGTCCAGCTCGGCGATGACCATCACGGGCCAGGTTGTAGACAGCAAGGCTCGGCCGGTCCCAGGGGCGGAAGTCGTGGTGTGCGAGAAGTATCGGGTCGGCATTTATGACGAGGAGGCCAGGACGATCAGCCCCGTCGTGAGGACCGATACCGAAGGGCAGTTCGCGCTCGACGTGGGCGTGACGAGTCAGCGGGACGCTTTCCTCGTGGCGCGAAAGCCCGGACTAGCCTACGCCTGGGAGTGGCTCAACTTCACCTTAGGCACGTTCAGCAGAAAGCACATTCCGCTGGTGCTGGAGCCGGCCTGCATACTGGCGGGTCAAGTGGTCGATCCCGAGGGCAGGCCGGTGGCCGGGGCGGAAGTCCAAGCGACGCCGGTGAACACGTGGGGCTTCAGCGACGCCGTCGCCAGGTGTGCTGTCCCCGGCCCGGCGTCCTGGTTCACGGTCACCGCCGATGCGCAGGGCTGGTTCCGGTTCGAGCAGTTCGCCGCCGACGGGAGCGCCGACCTGCGCGTGCGGGCCCCGGGCACAGAGAGTCGCTATGTGTTTCATCGGCACGGCTCGGACTTCGGCGGGTTCGCGGTGGGCGGTGCGGACATCCAAGTGGCACTCCCCAGAGAAGGCACGGTCCGCGGCCGGGTCGTGGATAGTCAGGGCCGGCCGGTCAGCGGGGTTGACGTGATGATCCGCTCGGACCGGGACCGCAAAGGCGCTCCGCATCCATACGTTGCCCACAAGACTGTGTCCGGTCCAACGGGGGCGTTTGTCTTCGCAGGCGTTCCGGAGGGACTCCATTGGCTCGGTGTGCCCTTTTTTGAAGGGGGGCAGGGACCTCGCCTGTGGACCAGCGTAGAAAGCAAGGTCTCCGTCAAGGCCGGCGAGGTCGCCGAGACGACGGTCCGGGCGAGCAAGGGGGGTGTGCTGGAAGTAGTGGCCCTCGACGCACGGACGCGTCATCCCATCGGCGGGGCGCAACTGCATGTCGGCAGCGCACAAGGGCACTCTGGCGAGTTCGCGACCACCGATGCCACGGGTGTGGCACGCGTCCAGCTCCCGCCGGAGACCTACGGAGTCCATGTGTCGACGGGACCGCTGTCCGCCTGCGAGAGCACCGAGAAGATAGGGGAGGGCCAGACGATCCGGCGCACGGCCTTGTTGAAGTCGCCCCCGAAGGTGTCCGGGCGGGTGCTCGATCCTCAGGGCCGGCCCATGGCTGATGTCGCCGTGGTTGTTGCCTTTGGCGATCACACGTACACGGATGTCCAGGGGAGGTTCGAGTCGGGCTACGATGAGCGTTTTGCACCTGACCTGGTGACGGCCCAGGCGGCGCGGATGGGTTGGGCCGCCGCGGTGCGCGTCAGCGACCCGTCCAAGCCGGTGGAACTGAGGTTGGGACCCGCCTGGACCCTGACGGGCCGGGTCGCCGACCCCCATGGCGCCGGCATCCCCGCGGCCCGGGTATCCCTGAACCACGTGGACGCGGAGGTCCTGACCGATCCGGAGGGCCGGTTCGAGATGAAGGCGATCCCGCCGGTGCAGAAGGGCTTGGAGTATCGTCTTTCCGCCACTGCTGCCGGGTATGGTCAGGCCTTCGACCTGAAGACTTTTCTACGCGGCGCGCCCGGGGCCTCGGTGGACCTCGGGACGATCCGGCTGCCCGTGGCCAACGTGTCCGTGTCCGGAGTGGTGGTGGACGCCAAAGGAGCACCGGCGGCACAGATCCCGGTCTTCGTGAGCGGCAGGTGGCCTGTGGAGAATCAGCCGCACCGGATGGGCGTGACGAACGAGAGGGGTGAGTTCACCGTCACCCGCGTGTGCGCAGGCCCGGCCAACCTGGGAGCCAATTTCGCGAACAGCCCACGCGGCTGCGGCTCCTTGAAGACCTGCTTGCCGGCCCAGAACGTCAAAATTGTCATTGGCAAAGACCTCACCGACACGTCGAACACTCCCGCCCGGAACACCGCCTCGCCTCAACTGACAGATCTATGCCCGAGCTTGGCGTGCCTCCAGACCGATGGCCAGCCCTTGTTGCTGTGTTTTATCGATATCGCTCAGCAACCATCGCAGCAATTCCTGGTGGACTTGGCCGAAAGGACAGATGTCCTCGACGCTCAAGGCGTGATCGCAGTCGTGGTCCGAACGGCCACGGTGGATATCCGGCTCTACGACGCCTTCGCCAAGGCCAACCACCTCACCTTCTGCCATCTCTTCTTGGCCAAGGATGACTTCGAGGCGCGTAAGGCCGCCTGGGGCATCAAGTCCGTGCCGTGGCTGATCTTGACGAACCGGCAGCATGCTGTTCGCGCCAGCGGTTTTCCCTTGAGCGAGCTTGACCATCAGGTGGAGACAGTCACCAAGGAGGGGCGGTAGGGTGCTTTCGTGACTCGCCTCCTCCAGTGCGTGGCCTTTCTTGAGGAGTCTGCCATGCGGCAAACGGCTGTGATTTCGCTATGGATAGTCCTGGGGGCTTGGGGGGCGTCCAGCCCGGCGATGACCATCACGGGGCAAGTGATGGACAGCAAGGCCCGGCCGGTCGAAGGGGCGGAAGTGGTCGCGTGCGAACAATGTCGAATCCGCGGCCTCGACCAAGACGCCAAGATAGTCAGCCCGGTTGTCACGACGGATGCCCAGGGCCGGTTTGCTTTCGAGGCGGACGTGACGACGCAGCGGGATGCCTGCGTCGTGGCGCGAAAACCCGGATCGGCATATACCTGGGAGTGGATCAACAATTCGCTCGGCACGCTGGGCAAGAAGCATCTCTCTCTGGTCATGGAACCGGCGTGTACACTGACGGGTCAAGTCATCGATCTTGAGGGACGCCCGGTGGCGGGGGCGGAGGTTCAAGTAATCCCAGTGAATACCTGGGGTTTTGGCTGGGGCACCAGGCCGTCCATCTACGGCCCCGCGCAATGGTTCACGGTCACGACCGATGCGCAGGGCACGTTCCGGTTCGAGCAATTGTCGGCCGACGCCAGCGCCGCCCTGTGGGTGCAGGCCCCGGGCGGCGGAAGCCGCTATGTGTTTCCCTCGCAGGAGTGGAAATCCTACCGGTACGAAGTGTGGCGCCCGGACATCCGGCTGGTGCTTCCCTGGGAAGGCACGGTCCGGGGCCGCGTGGTTGATGGTCAGGGCCGGCCGGTAGGCGGTGTAGACCTGATGATTCATTCCGGCTGGGCGCGCGAGGAGAGTATGAGCCGGTATGTTGCCCGCCGAACCGTCTCGGATCGAACGGGAGCATTTGTCTTTGCCGGCCTGCCGGAAGGTCGGCATCGGATCGACGTCTTGCCTCCCGAACAGGGGCCTGCCTTGTGGGCCGTCCTGGAAAGCAAGGTCTCCGTCAAGGCAGGTCAGGTCGTGGAGACCACGGTCCGCGTGGACGAGGGGGGTGTTCTGGAGATGACAGTCCTGAATGCACAGACCCGGCGTCCGGTGGCCGGCGCCCAAGTGAGCGCCGGGGGACAGCGCTGGGGTCAGGGTCTGTTTGCGACGACCGACGCGGCGGGCGTGGCGCGCGCCCGCGTCCCGGCGGATACTTACAGGGTTGCTATCGTAGCTGGACCATTGTCCCATTGGCAGGGCACGGTGCAGGTGACCGAGGGGGGTACGGTTCGATGTGAGGCCCTGTTGTCGATCTTCCCGCGGGTGTCCGGGCGGGTGCTGGACCCGCAGGGCCGACCCGCCGCCAATGTCGAGATGACCGTTCACCCCTTCGGCGACCGCCTCGCTACGGACGCGGCGGGGAAGTTCGAGTTGGGCTACGACCCGCGTTTTGGCACCAAGCGCAAATTCGTGGTTGCCAGCGATCCGGAGAGCGGACGGGCCGCTACGGCGATGATGGAAGGTTCATTCCGGCCGGTGGACCTCATGCTGGGACCCGCCTGGACCTTGACCGGTCGCATCAGCGATCCCAACGGGGCCGCCATCCCGGCGGCGCGGGTGTCTCTCACGCTTGAGATCGACAACTGCCTGAGCGACGCGGGCGTGAACGTCTTGAGCGATCCGCAGGGCCGGTTCGAGATGAAGGCGATTCCCAGGCTTCCCAGGTATCCGCACAGGTGTCTGCAGTACGAACTCACCGTAAACGCAGCGGGCTACGGCCCGATCAACTTTTTGAAGATCTTTCCCTACGGTCCGGCGGGGGCGCCGGTAGACCTCGGCACGATTCGGCTGCCGGCGGCCACTGTGTCTGTGTCCGGGGTGGTCGTGGACGCCCGAGGCGTGCCGGCGGCACGGGTCCCGGTCTTCGCGAACGCTCCATTGGGTATCGATCAGCCTCCCAAAGCCACGGCGACGAACGAGCGGGGCGAGTTCACCTTCACCCGCCTGTGCCCAGGCCCGGTCAGCTTCCAGGCCAACTACGGCAACAGCCCCGGCGGGCCCACCTTTCTGGAGGCTCGCTTGCCGGCCCGGGACGTGAAGATCGTCCTGGGCAAAGGTCTCTCTCAAAGACCCGCCTCCTCGATCGCGCACCTGACCCCGACTCAACCGATTGATCTCGGCTCCTACCTGCGACATTCCCTAACCGACAGCAGACCGGTCCTCTTGTGCTTCATCGACATCCGCCAGCCGTTGTCGCAACAATGCGTAGCGGAATTGGTCGGGAAAGCCGATGCCCTGGAAGCCAAAGGGGTGATCACGATCGTGCTGCAATCTTCTCCAAAGGCCAGCCGGGAACTCTATGCTCAGTTGGATGCCCACTGCACCGCATTCCCGTGGGGCATGGCCGGGGAGGATTTCGAAGCCCGCAAGGCCGCCTGGGGCATCAAGTCCGTGCCTTGGTTGATCCTGACGGACAAGAAACATAACGTGGTCGCGGCGGGCTTCGGTTTGAATGAACTGGACAAAAAGGTCGAAGGAGTCGGCGGGCGGTAGATCATGTGTCGTGCTTACCGCGACGCTTGTCGTTCGAGCAGGTCCGCAAAGGCCAACAATTCCGGTCGAGCGCTATCGAAACACCTTGGGACACGAGCCACAAGACGCTCCAGCCTGCTTGGGTTCAGGTGGAAAGTATAGACGTTTCTGGCCACGTGGCGAAAACCACGATGCGGGTCGAGAAGCTGGTAGGTGCTTCCGAGATGACAGCGGGCCGGACGCCCGGCATTTCCTCGGCCATCTGCCGTAAGAGGGCCTGGTGCCAATGTTCGCCGGACGGCCTGGCGCCATCCACAACGGTGGCAATGCGCTCGAAGATCCGCTCCAAACCGCCATAGAACCCGTGCAGATTCAGGGCCACCGCATCCAGATAGTAGTCATCGGCAGAGAGCCGGGCCCGCTGCCATCCTTCCTCGACGCAACGGAGCACCGTGGCGGCCGCTGGGACAGCGGCGGCAACGCCGAGGACAGGGGAGTTCCTGATTCGGCTCTTGGATATCGTTGGCTCATTGGCCATCCTTATCCTGGCGTTGCCTGTGATGATTGTCTCGGCGTTGCTGATCAAGATTACGTCGACTGGTCCGGTCTTCTACAGGCAGGAGCGCGTCGGTCAGGGCGGCAAGGTTTTCACCCTGGGCAAATTCCGCACGATGATCGACGATGCGGAAAAGCACGTCGGCCCGGTCTGGGCGACGAAAGACGATGATCGCGTCACGCCGGTGGGCCGTATCCTGCGGCGGATGCGGATTGATGAGCTGCCCCAGATCTACAACGTCCTGCGGGGGGATATGAGTCTTGTCGGGCCCCGGCCGGAGCGGCCCTTCTTCGTCGAGCGGCACAAGGCCCTGCAGGGCACTCGCTTAGCCGTCAAGCCGGGCCTGACGGGCTTGGCCCACGTGCGAAGCCATTACGACCTGAAGCCCACTCACAAAGGTAAGTATGACTGCTTGTATATTCAGAACCGGTCGTTTTTGCTGAATATCTACATCCTTCTGCAAACGATCCCCGTCCTCTTTGCACAGAAGGGTTGGTAGAGCAATGGCCCGTTACCCTCCGTCAATCCTCAGTAGACAGTTGTCGGCGAAGTCATGGACCGGAACTGACAACGAGCAACTGACCACATCAATTCTTTCCTCACGCTTGGGGACACCCACGGCTTTCGGTATTCCCGCCTGAGCATGGCGTTGGCCTGCGAGGCGCCGACGCACACTTCTTTTTCGCCCTTACCCACCTCTCCTCTCCCCTCTTCTTCTGGGCCTCTCACTGTTCGACGTTTGGCTTTCTGCGTCCGACCTCCGTCCACGTCGATTGCACCAACCACGCCTTAGTAATCCACCTTTCCCCTGACCCTTTTCAGATGATCGTGGCCGACCGGTATTCCAGTTGGCCCGCCGGACTGGAAATCGGCGTGTAAAAGGGACCCACCTATGTGCCCTGCCACACCCCTGTTGTACACGCATGACGAAAATTGTGTTTACTGGATGCTTGACATGTCCATCATCGAACGCTAACATAATAGTTTTGTATCCTGTCGGTACTTGCCGGGGGGACACCCGTATGTACATCAGGACTCCGAAGAAAGATCGTTCCGACAGCGGTCTAACGTGCGAAAACAACCGAAAGACAGATAGAGGGGTAGCAGATGAACGAGCAATGTGCAGGTTGTCCGTGGCTGGACGAGCCGAAGAAGCAATGTCGCCGAACGACGCCGCGGTTCTGTTCTGTAGATGAAGCCATCAACGCACGGCCGATACAAGAGATTGTGCCGGCCACAGACAAGCAGGACCAGGCTCCGGCAAAAATACATCGTGCCGCGTGACACCATCCCCGGTTGAGGGCATAATGGGGCCGTTGTGCGCTCGGGCGACCTCGTTGCCTTGTGGCGGTCGCCTGTAGATCGCACGGGATTCTGAGGGGACGGGTCCCCCATCGCGATGCGTCGCGATGGGGATCCTGAGCCCAAACGCGAAGTATCGCGTTTGGGAACCCAGATAACAGGTGCACCATGCGATGCCTTGCCGAATCGATGGTCCTTACAAGCGCGCGAATAAGCAGCAGGATTCATTTCACCGCCCTACTTGGGATTCTCGCGCTCGGGGCGTCCGGCTGGAGTGCGACAAATCCCACGGCCCCTGCCGCCCCACAGATGCTTTCGCTGACCGGCGATCTGGCGGTGCACGACCCAGTCATCATCCGAGAGAATGACACGTTCTACGTGTTCTCCACCGGCAACCGCCGGGCCGGAATCCTGCCCATTCGCTGCTCCAAAGATCTGTACCACTGGACGCACTGCGGGTCCGTGTTCGACGCACTGCCCCAGTGGGCTACAAAGGAGATCCCGGGGGCACGAAGCGTGTGGGCGCCCGACATCTCCCGGTACAACGGCAAATACCATCTTTACTACGCCCTCTCCACCTTCGGCAAGAACGACTCCGCCATCGGACTGGCCACCAACCGCACGCTCGATCCGAACAGCTCCAACTATAAGTGGGTCGATGAGGGTCTCGTGGTCCGGTCGCACCAGGACCAGGACGACTGGAACGCGATCGACCCGCAGCTCGTGATCCAGGACGAGCAAAACGTGTGGCTGTGCTGGGGCAGCTTCTGGGGCGGGATCATGATGAGGCGGATTGACCCCGCGACCGGCAAGCTCTCCACCACGGCCACAACGCTGCACAACCTGGCGAGGCGTCCCCGCACCGGCGGGCAGCCGGGATCCCTCGAGGCCCCGTTCATCGTTCGGCACGACAAGGGGTGGTACCTGTTCGCATCGTTCGATTTCTGCTGCCGGGGAGTGAACAGCAATTACAATATCCGGGTTGGGCGATCGCCCGACGTCACCGGCCCCTACGTGGACCAGGCGGGCGTGCCCATGACCGAAGGCGGCGGCACTCTCGTGATCGAGGCCACAACTCCAAACTGGCGCGGCCCGGGGCACGAAGCAGTCCTCCAGGACATCAGCGGCGACTACCTCGTCTTCCACGCCTACGAGGGCAAGACCGGCCGGTCCGAGTTGAAGATCTCGACGATGGTCTGGAACGGCGGCTGGCCCCGCGTCGCTGCATTGCCATGAGCTCCAGCGCTGCTCTTGACGGACACGACAGCCCGGTTATGATTACGGCTCGTGTTACCGAGAAAACGGGTTCCAGTCTGAAAGGCGTCCACCATGAAAGTTCGAACGTATTTGGCTTTGTCTTGTCTGATTGCGGTTTCCGGCCTGGCGCTTGTGGGCTGCGCCAAGAAGGTGGACAAGGCCCCACCCGCCAAGACGACCACTACGGGAGCGGGTGCAGCCGTGACGGCCGATGCCGATGTGGAAAAACCCATAACCGAAGTCCAGGCTCAGGCCCAAACGATGAGTGTTGCAGACTTGCGGTCGACGGCCGTCCAATACCAGCAAGCGATCTCAGCCAAGCAGGTGGATCTGCAGAAGGTCTGGGCCCAGGTCAAGGAGATTCCCATCACCGACGCCTTGGGCGAGAAGGCAAAGTCGCTGAAGACCGAGGCTCAGAAGATCGAGTCCTCCGTCAAGGCCCTGACGGATCGCTTCCAGGTCTACTACAACAAGCTGAAGGAAAAAGGCGGCGACCTGTCCGGCCTTACGAAGTAGACGGCACGCGCATGGCCCGTGCAGAGAATCCCCGACAAATCGGAGGGTGGGCCGTGCTTTGCGTGCTCGGCGGGCTAGCGCTCCTGGCCCAGAGCCAAGTCACTGCGCAGTCAATGAGATTCGTCCGAGTCTCTGACGATCGACGCGGTTTCGTCCTGGACGACGGACGCGCGTTTGTTGCGTGGGGCTTCAACTACGATCACGAGGAGCAGGGCCGGCTGCTGGAGGACTACTGGGCCACCGAGTGGCCGAAAGTGGAGGAGGACTTCCGCGAGATGAAGGACCTCGGCGCCAACGTCGTCCGCATCCATCTCCAGGTTGGCAAGTTCATGGCACGGCCCGAGGAGCCGAACGCCGTCGCGCTCGAGCGGCTCGGATGCTTGGTCGAGCTGGCGGAACGCTCGCACCTGTACCTCGACCTCACCGGGCTGGCGTGCTATCACAAGAAGGATGTCCCCGCGTGGTACGATGGGTTGCCCGAGGAGGCCCGCTGGGATGTGCAGGCGCATTTCTGGGAGGCCGTGGGCGGCCGCTGTGCCAATAGTCCCGCAATCTTCTGCTACGACCTGATGAATGAGCCGATCCTGCCCGGCGAGAAGGCCGAGTCCGAGTGGCTCGGGGGCGAGTTGGACGGCAAGTTCTTCGTCCAGCGCATCTCCCTCGACCTGGCCGGACGCACGCAACAGCAGGTGGCCAAGGCTTGGGTAGACAGGCTCGTCGCGGCGATTCGAAGGCACGACGAGCGTCACGCAATCACGGTCGGCGTCATTCCCTGGGCCCTGTACTTCCCCGGAGCCAAGCCGCTGTTCTACTCCAAGGAGGTGTCCGAGAACCTCGACTTTGCCAGCGTGCACTTCTACCCGGAGAAAGGCAAGATCGACCAGGCCCTCGCCGCACTGGCGGTCTACGATATCGGCAAGCCCCTCGTCATCGAGGAGATGTTCCCACTCAAGTGCAGTGCCGAGGAGCTGGGGACCTTCATCGACGGCTCACGCAAGATCGCCAACGGCTGGATCGGCTTCTACTGGGGCAAGACCCCCGAGGAGTACCGCCGGTCGAACACGATCAGTGACGCTCTGACGCTCGGCTGGTTGGAGCTGTTCCAGAAGAAAACCGTCGCGGTCCAGAGCCGAACGCCGTAGCAGCACGGGCAAGGGAAGTGCATGATGGACTTCGTGGACGGCAGGGACGAAGTGGGCTTGGTGGACAGCGTGAGGCCGGCACCGCGTCCAAGTCGTCCGCAAAGTCCACAACGTCCACCTGCGAAAGGACCAAGCCCTTTCTCATCCTCTTGTGCTACGATTCCTGAAATGCGACGGCGTTTTGACCTTCGGCGAATTCCTGCTATACTGATGGGCATGGTATGATACGCCTGAACATCGGGCGACGAAGCAGTGGTCTGGTCATCGAGGCGTTTCTGATATGAGCATTACCTCCGCTATAGGGAATACTCCGCTGGTCGAGCTGACGCACCTCAACTCGAAACGGCCCAGCGTGCGCATCTTCGGCAAGCTCGAGGGAGCCAACCCCGGCGGGTCCATCAAGGACCGCCCCGCCTACTACATGATCAAACGGGCCGAGGCCTCCGGCGAGCTGACGCCCGGCAAGATCATCCTGGAGGCCACCTCCGGCAACACGGGGATCGCCGTGGCCATGATCGGGGCCGCCCAGGGCTACCGGGTCAAACTCTGCATGCCGGAATGCGTCAGCACGGAAAGGCAGCAAATCCTGCGGGCCTTGAATGCGGATGTGGTCCTGACGCCGGCCCGAGAGGGCACCGACGGCGCCATCCGAAGGGCTCACCAACTCCTGGAGTCCGAGCCGGACACGTACTACATGCCCAACCAGTTCGAGAACCAGAGCAATGTCCTCGCCCATTATGAGACGACCGGGCCGGAGGTCTTCGCTCAAACGAACGGCCAGATCGACGTCTTCGTCGCCGGCATGGGCACCACCGGAACGCTCATGGGCGTCAAGCGCTACCTCAAGGAGAAGAAGCCACAGGCCAAGGTCGTCGGCGTCGAGCCGGGAATCGGCCACACGATCCAGGGACTCAAGAACATGACCGAGTCCATGGTCCCAGGCATCTACGACCCACATCTCTTGGACGAGAAGATCACCGTCGAGGATGGAGAGGCCTTCGAGACCACCCGCCTGCTCGCCGCCAACGAAGGCCTCTTCGTCGGTATGTCGAGCGGCGCCGCCGTCGCGGGGGCTTTGGCCATCGCCCACCAGATGACCGGCGGCACGATCGTCGTCATCCTGCCCGACCGCGGCGACCGCTACCTAAGCACGACGCTCTTTCGCTCGATCTGCGCCAAGTGCCCACCGTAAGACGCAAATTGCGTTTCCGTTAACCACCGGCTCTGCCGGTGAGCATTCACAAGGCTCTGCCGTTTCGTGCGTGTTTTTGGGTAGGTAGTTCCCCTTGAGGAAGGCCCCGCCGGGCCCAGGAGAACTACCATGAAAGAACGGCA
>JAPLMX010000077.1 GCA_026386805.1 Phycisphaerae bacterium
TGCCGTGGAGAGCGTTCCGCATCCTTCCCGGATGTGGTCCAGCACCGCCAGCGTCTTGTCCAGGGGCAGTTGGGAGCCCGCCAAGGCCGTGCCGGTCCGCTCCGAGAAACGCCCGCGGCACGTACGACACCGGATCATGCGAATGGCCTTCTTGTGCCCGCTCCATCCCGCGAATTTCAGATTCCCCCGGCCGCGAATCCCGCGATCCGGACACTCGATATTCTGGCAGCAAAAGTCTTCGATTGGTCGCATCATCTTGCTCCTGGCCCGCCAACCCTTGGTTTCACAGACCGTTGGCATCTGCCCTGAGGATCGACCAACCCGGACCGAAAACTCCAGTCATCTGGGGATACCACCTGATTTTTGGGCCAGCATCATGGGACCCCAGGTCGCGTGCGTCCTTCGCAATCACGAACTCAATCTTCCCGAAGGGCTCGGATGCGATCACAGCCTCTTTTGTGTCGTCGAGATCCAGAAGTGAGGACCCGCTAAGACTCACCAAGCTGGCAGGGCGCCTTCCGCGAGATCGCTCACGGAGACATCGGCTCGCAGCCGGCGTTGGCGGCCTGGTCGGCCAGCCTTTGGCGGGCCATGACGCTGTGGTGGCGGCCGTAGAGGAAGTAGATGAACATGCCGGCCCCCATCCAGGCGAACAGCCGCAGCCAGTTGCCCCACGGCAGCGAGAGCATCAGGGTCAGGCAGAGGAGCACGCCGAGGATCGGAATGACCGGCACCCACGGGCAGCGGAACGGCCGCTCCGCACTCGGGTGGATGTAACGCATAATCAGCACGGCCAGGCATACGATGACGAAGGCCAGCAGCGTGCCGATGTTGACCAGCTCCGCCAAGATGCCCAAGGGGATGAACGAGGCCAGGAGCCCGACCAGGATGCCCGTGAGGATCGTCGATTTCCAGGGCGTGCGGAAACGGGGGTGGATCGCGCCGAAGAAGCTCTCCGGCAGCAGGCCGTCTCTCGCCATCGCCAGAAGCACGCGGGGCTGGCTGAGCATCAGGACCAGCATGACGGACGTGATACCGGCCACGGCGCCCAGCGAGATGACGAATCTCGCCTTCGTCAATCCCACCCGCTCGAACGCGGCTGCGATGGGCGCGTTGACATCGATCTGGTCGTAGGGGACCATGCCGGTAAGCACAAGGGTTACGACGATGTACAAGACCGTGCAGACGAGCAGCGAAGTGATGATCCCAAAGGGGACGTCCCGCCGCGGATTGCGGGCCTCCTCGGCGTGGGTGGAAACCGAGTCGAACCCGATGTAGGCGAAGAAGATCATGGCGGCCCCGGCCATCATGCCCACGGGCGCGCCGTCCGCGCCGGTCTGTCCCCAGAGCGGTTTGCCGAAGAGGCTCAGACCCGCCCAGCCGAACGGAGCAAAGGGCTGCCAGTTGGCGACTTTGATGAAGAACACCCCGACTCCAATGACCAGCAGCACGATAGCCAGCTTGATTGCCACCATCGTGTTGTTGAAGCGTGTGCTTTCTCGTATGCCGATGACCAGCACGACCGTCAGAAGCGCGACGATCACGAGCGCCGGCAGGTCGAACCAGGTGCCGGTTGCTATGAAGCCGCCCTTCGTTGGATCGAACTCAAAGGGGGCGTTGGAGACGGGGGTCGGGACACCAAGACCAAAGATCCCGATGAAGTTCTGGAAGTATTTCGACCACCCGTGCGCGACGGTGGCGGAGGCGACGCTGTACTCCAGGATGAGGTCCCAGCCGATGATCCAGGCGAACATCTCACCCAGCGTGATATAGGCGTAGGTATAGGCGGACCCGGCCACCGGCGCCATCGAGGCGAATTCCGCATAACACAGCGCGGAAAAGATGCAGGCCATTCCGGCCATCACGAACGAGATCACCAGGGCCGGTCCGGCCTTGTAGTGGGCGGCGTAGCCCGTGATCACGAAGATGCCGGCGCCGATGACGCAGCCGATGCCCAGACTCGTCAGGGACCAGGGTCCGAGCACCCTGCGCAAGCGGTTCTCGCCCTTCATCTCCTCGTGCACCAAGCTCAGGGGTTTTCGTTTGAACAGATGCTGAAGCATAGATTGGTTCCCGTGCGGTTCTCCAAATTCCGGCGACGCCATCCTTAACCAGGCCCCGTTCGATTCCATCGAGCCCGTGCTTCGCTTGAGGGTATTATGGCCGAACGCGCCGGGGGACGCAAGAATGAAACCCACCGGGAACCGCAAGTGGGCACGACGGGAAAGCGGGGGCTGAACCAGGTGACGCGGCCCAGGGACCATCCCCTCATCACGCGCTACGCGAGGCCGGCCGGCCGGGATGGAACGTCGTTTGCCCAAAAGGGCTTGCGGTTTTCCCTCACGGGAAGGCCGTCGGCGTAACGTTGGGGGTGGAGTGGGTGACGTGTGATGGTTCATGGACTATAGCCGGCGAGTTTGGAAGATGGATACAAAATTATATGAAATGGATGCCGGAAGTCGGCGGAGCGCGGAATCAGGGACTGCGGGCGACGGAGAAAATTTTTTTAGAAGAGGGCTTGACAAGCAAGCTCTGGAGAGCGAGACTACCCGCTGTGACTGAGGCGGCTCGAGCTGACTGTGTGTCGCGAATACTCCCGGGGGGAACCGGAAGGGAACGAACCCCAAGTCGGTATCGGCTGTAGTAAGCAGACGATACAGTCGCCCCGCACCGGAGTCGGCGTGTAAGACTCCGATGATAGTATGTCCGTGGCGGCGTTGGCAACACGAGTGTTTGGTTGAGGCAATTAGGAGGCCTGAAATGGCTCAGAACAGGAACGTAAGAAATACCATTCCGACGAGCACCATTCGATCCGGCGGTGCAACTACCACCACGCTTCGGCCGGCGGGATGCAAGGCGCCCCAAGCGGTCGCGACGGTGAAGATCTCCCGCGAGCAGATCGCCCAGCGGGCCCACGAGATCTGGGTGAAGAACGGCTGCAAGCACGGCCAGGACGAGCAGAATTGGCTCGAGGCCGAGAGGCAACTGAAGGCCGATGCCAGCAAGTAGCGTCTCGCCCTCTCCTGCAAAGGAACAATCCTGAAGGCCGACGAGGGTGACTCTTGTCGGCCTTCATCCTTCCACCCGTGACATCCGACTCGGCAAGAGGGATATTCTGCGCTTTGGCGCAGTGCCGCAGGTTGCAGGCTCTATACCCATTCTCCAGCAGGGGATGCAATATCTATTTCGGTTTCCCAAGGGACCGATGGGGGTCGGGGGGCTTTCAAGCGGTCGCTCGTTCCAGAGCGGTGATGCAGGTCAAGGCTTCTTCGAAGGTGCGGCCGCACACCTCCGGCATGGGCTGCCAACCGAGGCAGAATGCAGGCCGCTCGGCCTTGCCGTAGAGGGTGCATTCGTTCCTGGCGTTCAGGTTGGCGCACCGTGCGCCGGCCGGCTTGCCGAGGGGCATGTTGGGAATGGCGGTGGCGATGGATGGTGCGATACAGCAGGCACCGCACCTCCTGCAGTTGATCGCTGTATCCTTATCGGACTTCTGCAAATTCTCCCTTCCTCAAGCAAGCCTAATCTCCATTTTGCCGAAGTTCAGCCCCCCTCATTGAGGCGGCCCGCCGCAGCCTCGTGGAGCAGGCCGCTGTCCCCGGGGGACAACCTGGACGAGGATCGTGCCGGTATCGCTTCTGGGCCGGCCGTGGGTGGGCTGATCCGTCACCTGCACGACGATGGCGCAGGTCTGTATCCGCGTGGGCGTCCAGAGGATCGTGTAGGAGCCGGTCCTGGGCCGGTTGACGATTCGCACGCCTGGGGGGCCCGTGAGGATCTTGACTTGGGCCGGATCGCCGTCCGGGTCGTGCCACGTCCGCGTATGGATCATCGGCTGTCCGAGTTCCACGCGCACGCACGCCAGGAGTTTGCCCACGACGAGGTTGGGGTCCACCGGGAAGGGGCAGTCCTCAAGCCTCGGATCGTTGGGCTGCGCCCGTTGCGGAGTGCCGCCGACCAGCAGCGGCAGCAAGATCATCATACTCAGGAAGCAACGCATCTTGTTTTGCCCCGTGTCTTCAGCACCACATCCGCAGGGCTCGCGGCAGCACCCGGAAGCGGAAGTCCGTGCCCTTGCGATAAATACCGCCGTCCACCTGGGCGTACCGCTGGCGCTCCATGGTGATGCGGATTTCCCTGGCTTTGCGGTACAGACCCAGCTTGTTCTCGTAGAGGAAGGCGTTGGCCATGCCTCCGACGATCTCGGCCCAGCCGGAGTTTATCGCCAGCAGGTGCAGGTGCCCGTCGTCAAACACGGCGTTCGGAACGACTCTCATCTTGTACCCGTAGTAGGGGATCTTGGTGACGATCGCCGTGACGGCGTTGGGCACGACCAGCGTCTCGCTATCGAGCGAAATGGTCATGTCGGTCCGCTCCAGCTCGGTGAAGAACGAGCCGAAGGCGGCCATCGCATAGGCCGGCGGGCCGTTGATCCCGCTTTCCCGCAACGCCTCCCGGCGATGAAGGATGTCGGCTTCGAGGCCGATGCTCGCCATGAACGCCTTGCGCGTCTCGTCGCACAGGATCAGATCGTAAAAGTGCAAGCATCCTTCCTTGATCCGCTTGGCCACCCTCGTAAGCTGCGGCGGCAGGTCCAGGGCGTACTGCAAGGCACAGCCGGAACCGAGCGGCAGGTAGGAGAACGTCGTGCTGCCGTCGAGGGCGTTTACCGCATCGGAGAAGGACCCGTCTCCGCCGGCGACGATCAGGACCTCGACCTCGCGGGCCAGCTCGGCCGCACAGTGCATGAACTCCTCCCGCGAGCGGGTGTCCAAGCCGCGAATCTCGCAATCGCCCAGAATCTCCTGGACTGCCCGGAGCGTCTGGGCCTTGCGGCTGACATTCGTCGGGCCGGCCGTCGGATTGACAATCATTCCAAACCGCATGGGATATACGATTTCCTATTTACGATGAAAGGGAACTTCTGCAAAATGGACATTGGGTCTGCATGGCAGTCAGAATACTAAATCGTACGTCGCAAATAGTAAATCCTGAAAGGGATTGAATTGGGCGGCCTGGGCAAAATCTTGATTATCGGCGCGGGACCGGCGGGCCTCGGGGCCGCTTGGAGGCTGCACGAGGCGGGTCATACGAATTGGGAGCTGTTCGAGAAAGACAGCCGCGTCGGCGGACTGGCGGCGTCGCATGTGGACGCCAGCGGTTTCACCTGGGACCTCGGTGGTCACGTCGTCTTCTCGCACTACGCCTATTTCGACTATCTGCTCGACTCCCTCCTGGAGCATCAGTGGGTCCGGCACGAGCGCCAGGCCTGGATCTGGATGCGCGAGCGCTTCATCCCGTACCCGCTGCAGAACAACATCCGCCACCTGCCCACGCCGGAGCTCATCGAGTGCCTGGAAGGGCTGCTGGATGCACAGGGCAAGGCTGCGTCATGTGAGAATTTCGGATTGCGGATTTCGGATTGCGGATTAGGAACGCTGGATTCAATCCGCAATCCGCAATCCGCAATCCGCAATCAGACGTCTCGGCACGCTACGTTTGCTGACTGGATCGTGCACAGCTTCGGGGCCGGTCTGGCTCGCGTGTTTTTCAACCCGTACAACTTCAAGGTTTGGGCGACGGACCCGGCCCGGATGAGCAGTTCCTGGGTGGGAGAGCGGGTGGCGGCCGTGGACCTCAAACGCATCCTCCGCAATATCATCGAGGGCCGGGACGATCTCGGCTGGGGTCCGAACGCCACGTTCCGTTTCCCCCTCCACGGGGGCACGGGCCGAATCTGGCAGGCCATCGCCGAGCGGCTGCCCGCCGGCCGCCTGCACCTGGGCGCGGAGGTCACGGCCATCGACGGCCAAAGGAAGATCGTGCATCTTCGCGACGGCACCGCCGCGAATTACGATTGGCTGATCACCACGATGCCGCTCGACCACCTGGTGAGCAGGATTTCGGACCTCGCGATTCCGGGTGGCAGCGTCAAGGCCGAAGGCCTTGGCGATGGCTCCCTCGCCTGCGCCGAAGACCATCGCCAAGCTGCGCTTGACGATGCCACCCTACGCAATCCGCAATCGCTTGCGGATCAGCTTCGCTACTCCAGCACGCACGTTGTTGGTGTCGGTCTGGCCGGGCCGGTGCCCGAGCGGCTGGCCACGAAGTGCTGGATCTATTTCCCTGAGCCTCAGTTGCCGTTCTATCGTGTGACGGTCTTCTCGAATTACTCGCCCAACAACGTCGCCCAGCCGGGGCGCCAATGGTCGTTGATGGCGGAAGTGAGCGAATCCGCGGACAAGCCGGTGGATCGGACCTGCGTAGTCCGGCAGACGATCGACGGCTTGAAAGGGGCGCGGCTCCTGGGGCCGGAGGCCGCCGTCGAAAGCGTCTGGCACCAGCGGATCGAGCACGGCTATCCGACCCCGTCCCTGCAGCGGGACGCCCTGCTCGATCAGATCGAGCCCGTGCTTTATTTGATGAAGATCCTCAGCCGCGGACGGTTCGGCGCCTGGAAATATGAGGTGGGCAACATGGACCATTCCTTCATGCAGGGTGTGGAAGCGGTCAACCATGTCCTTTTCGGCGAGCCTGAAGTGACCCTGCGCTCCCCAGCCGTAGTCAACGCTCCAAAACCCACCGGCCGGAGGGGCGGTTGAAAGTCCTCATGCCATGATACGGATGAGGGGTAATCCTTACGCACCGTGTGTCATCCTGAACACAGCGCAGCGGAGTGAAGGATCTGGGCTGCGACCAGAAGGAACCTCCCACTCGATGGCCAGATCCTTCGGCTTCGCCTCAGGATGACGAAGCCTTTGCCGTGCAAGGATTCTCCCGAAGGCGTATGATTTGCGGGAATAGTCGAGCCACCGCCGACCGGACAAAAAAGAGAGGGCTGCGAGCCAAGCCCGCAGCCCTCTTCGCCTGTTCGGAGGTTACTCCACCGTGTGAGGGAGGCCCCTCGACTACTTCTTCTCCAGCGATTACTGGAGCATGTACTGGACCGCGTTGAGGAACATCTTGGCGCCATCGGCCGTCAGGTCATACTGACCCGCCGTTTCCGAGCTCTTACCGCCGTTCTCGCGAGCGCCGGTCAAGAACACCAGCCGATGACCGCCCAGCGTATCCGTTCCGGCTCCGCCGTCATGTACCACCTGGGCACCCGCCTGCCATTCGCCAATGACCATGGCGCCGGCAGGACCCGTGGCGGCTGAGGTGGCAGAAACCGTGGCCAGGACCGTCCCGCCGGCGACCGGCGGCTCGGTGACGATCGAGATGCCCGCCGCTTTAGTCCCGTCGGTGGGATACACGGCGAGCCCGGCAAAGGCATTGGTCGTGGTGCAGTCGGTCAGCGAGATGCCCGCGAAGATCGGGTGGGTCGGGTCCATGGCCCGCAGCTTGATGTCCCCGGTGATGTCCGGGAGGGTGCTGCCGGTCATGAAGCCCAGGCGGGCCTTCCGCGTGAGATACCCATTCGTGAGGATCATGGGAGCGGTAACGCTGTTCCACAGCCCCGCGGCGGCATTCTGGAAGCTGGTACTGGCGCACGAACGACTGACGATCACCAGATCCGCCGCATTGAGCATGGCCAGATTGGGATTGTTGTTCTGAACGTAGCGCACCACGTCGTAGCCATTGGCCTTCAGCAGATCGGTGTACGGCTTATCGACCGCCTGAGTGAAACCAACACCCTTCGCACCGTTCGAGGGCGTGTCATCGGCTCCATGGAAGGAGACCCAGACAACCTTCGGCTTGCTCAGGGCGAGCAGCTCCACCTCGGCGATCTGCATGCTGTTGGCCGTTGCCGGATTGCGAATCGCCGGGAACATGACCTGATAGTACTTATAGGCCACGGCGTTGGCGAACGCGATCGGGGTCGTGCCCTTGGTTAAGCGCGGCCAGGCCGTCGCCCCGGCGAAATCGACGATATCGCCGCTGGCGATCAGCGTCCACGGTCCCGTGATGCTGTCGTTCGAGCCGGAAAGCTCGTACTTGACCGGATCACGATTGTCGCTATCGTTGGCCGTGGTGAACGTCAATCCCGTCACGACGGTCGGACCGACCAACGGCTCGACCTGGAACCCGACGGGATCGGTCTTGCCGCTGAAGTGCAAGAACTTCGTGCTGGTCTTGTTGTCGATCACCAAGGCAGGGTACTCCGCCGCCGGCCAGTTCCCGTTGTTGGGAACGCCGAGCACGTTGTCGCCCGGCTGGGTGACATCCGCTCCGCCCACAACGGCGATCGGCAGGACCACGCGGATGTTGCTGAAGGTGACGACGCCGCTGCCGTCCGGAGCCGGGTTCACCAGGTCGCCGGCGCCCAGGTACAACTTGGCGGCGTTCTTCAGATCGACGCCCGCGAACGCGCTGAGCGGGATCTTCCAGGTCCACGCCTGGGTGATCTGCGTAGCGGCCGGATCGGGGAAGGTGACGGAAGCGATCTTGCCGGCCTTGTCCTCGATCGTGGCATACAGCGGACTCGCACTGTTGGTCGCGTGGGTTCCGGCAATCGCCTTCACTTGCCACGGGCCGGTCGCGCCGGTCACGTCGACGTTGGAGAGCTCGGCTGTGGTGAGTGTGCCGGCGACATGGCTGGTCACCGCCATACCGATGTAGACGGTCCCGGTCATGACGAGGTCCTGTACCGAGGTGGACGTGCCCACGGTGATCTTGGTCCAGGTCTTGCCATCGGCGGAGGACTCGCCCGTGAAGGTGTTGCCCTTGCGGGTCAGGCGGACCCACTGTGGCAGTGCGGGGGTGCCGCTCGTCGTGTTGAACTGGGTCGTGTTCCCACCCGCGGCTGCGCGGTACTGGAACTCGAAGCCGTTGGAGCCACTGATGATGGTGTGCACGGACTTGACCACGGGATTGAGGCTCTCGCGGATCATCACGCCGGCCTTGACCCAGGCATTCGTGAGGGTCAGGCTGTCCACTCGGACCGTGATTGAGCCGTCGCCGGTGAGGGTCTGGTAGACGTAGCGGAACTCATCGGTCGTGTTGTAGATGTCCGCGCCGGCGGCGCGGATGGTGAAGGCATTGTTGCCCTTGTCCACGAAGTCCGCCACCAGGCCTTGGAACTGCATGAACAGATCGGTCACGCCATTCTTCGTCAGGTCAGCAGGCACGTCGAGGGCGACCTGGGACGTGTACGGCGCTTGCGTGTTATCGTAGCTCAGCGCGACTTGTCCGGCGTTGACGACGATCCAGTTGGCCGTCGTGAAGCTCCAGACCAGGCCGGCGATGGTCGAGCCATCGGCGCCCATGCCATCGACTCTCCAGTAATACGTCGTGTTCCACGTGAGAGGTGCGGCCGGCACATACTTGGCCTCCGCCGTCGGAGGCAGAGCGACCGACGCGTCGCCGGCGGTGACCTTGGCCTTATCGGTGCCGAAGTACATGGTGTTCACCAGGGACTTCGGGCCGGGCGTAAAGATCATCACGGCATTGTCGGCCACTTCCACGGCGTTGTTGCCCGGATTGGGCGAAATCGCCACTTGCGGGAGCTGCAAAGCACCCTGCGGAATGATCTCCTTGGCAATGCCCGGACCGGACCAACGCAGCCGCGCTGCGGCGCCGCCGGTGGCCTCATAGTATTCCATCACGAGCACATACGACTGCCCGGCAACGAGGTCCAGCTCGGCGCTGGCGTCTTCGGTCTCACCACGGTTGACCCAGCCGTTGGTGATCTGGGTGCCGTTGAGGAACAGCCGTGCCCCGTCGTCGGAGGCATCGTACAGCTTGTACTTGCCGCTGACCGGGACGTTCAACTGCGCCGTGAACCGCGCGGAGAAGTTGTTCGTGTTGATGGCCGGATCGGGGGAGTTTGTTCCCATCACGGTGCCATCGGGCCAACTGAAATCGACGTTCGGAACAACCTTCACCACGGCAGGCTGGCCGCTGAGGTTGATGTTGTTGAAGTATTCGGCAATGGCGCCACCAGCCGGATCGATCGTGGAGAAGCTCCACACCGGACCGGCAGATACCTTGCCCGTGCTGTCCACTTCATCCACGCGCCAGTAATAGGTGGTCGCCGGTTGCAGCAGAGCCGAGGCGTCAAGCTTCGCCTCCGCCACAGTGGCGAGGAGTGCACCGGCATCGCCGGCGGCTATGGCGGCCTTGTCCGTGCCGCCGTACACCTTGTGCGAAACCGCGCCCTGTCCGGCCGTCCAACTGACCGTGAGGTTCGTCTTTCGCCACAGAGCGCCGTCAACCGGACTCGGGTTGTGGGCTTCGAGCGGCTGTGCCGTGAAGGACCACACGTCGCCCGTGATCTTGGCCCCAGCGGCATCGACTTCGTCCACGCGCCAATAATAGGTGGCGCCGGGCGTCAGGCCGGCGATGTAGAAGAACATAGCCGAAGTCGGGGAGACAGACGGCCACGGTCCCATGAATTCAGCGGCTCCCGGCGTCGGGTTCGTGCCGCAGTAGACTTCATTCGACACGGTCGTCACGCCCGGGGTCCAGGTGAACAACGGGTTGGTCACTTCGGTCTTGCCATTGGCGGGATCCGGCTTGGAGGCCTTGAACAGGGGCTCCGGATCGCGGATGATCGCTGTGCAGTACTGACCGGCAATGACCTTGATCGCGGTGCCGATGACCGGGCCGGTCCAGCCGACGTCGAGGTTGTCACCGCCGCCGCCCTCCTTCTCGAGGCCCATGATGTAGTAATTCTGGCCTCCCTTGAGGGTGATGGCGGCCGACTTCTGGTTGGCTTTCTCGTTCGCATTCTGCCAGTCATTGGCACCGGCCCAGCCGGCCACGAACGCGATTTTCTTCGCGTTGGCGGGCGTGGCGTCGGTGCTCAGCCAGAGCTCGCCGGCGTCATCGGTGGCGATGTAGAAGGTGTAGTCGCCATCGGCCGGCGGGGTCAGCAGAGCCTGGGCTCGCATGCCATAGTTGTCCGCCCGGTTGACCGGGCTCTCGAAACTGTCCCGCCACTCGGAAGAGGTCGGTTTGTTGGGGTACAAGGCGTTGTTCGTCAGGTCGGTAATGGCGGTACCACCACCAATATTGTCCCAATACTCGAACAGGATCTTGCCCTTGCCCACTTGGGCGCCCGCGCTGCCGGCGATGGCGAGCATCAAGCCTACGGCAGTCAGGCAAATGAACTTCTTAGACATAAAAGTCCTCCTTACCAAAAAGACACCGCTCTTGGGGTCCCAAACGCCGGTAATCGCGTTTGAAACCCCTCGCTTTTGGTTACACACCAATAAGCCGCCTCTCCGCTCCGGGCCCCACACACGCGTTACTACGTTAAGGACCCGCTTATGTATCATACAGACTCCCTTGCGATCAGATCCGCCTCCACCGTGTTAATCACAGCCTCATCCTACGGTGGAATTGTGCGAGTGACCTCCTTTCTTGAAAGAGAACAAGCGATCGTGAAAACCGGTGGAATGGATCTGATACGCAACAGGAACTGTGTGCTACTCCGTTCCCATGCCCACAACACGCTCACCCACGCTCTCCGATGTTGCCTCCATCGTCTAACTAGGTATCGACCCGTGGGGTGATACAGGACCCGCGAGTCGTGCCGTTGCCTAAGCCGGTCTGGCCTGGAATCAACCATAGTAAGTTATACCCTGCTTAACCGATGGATGCAACTCTATCTTGCCGATTTGCCGCACACTATCATTTTATCGTCACGGAAAGCCCCTAAGGATAATAGATTACCCCAGTTCTCGTTATGGAGTCCGATAACCAGCCCAAATACCCCCATTGACCAGGATTAGAGAATAGCAGGGAAATAAAAAAAGAGAGGGCTGCGAGCCAAGCCCGCAGCCCTCTTCGCTTGTTCGGAGGTGATTCCACCGTGTGCTTCGGCTGGCGATCCGCGGGATTGACCCGGAGATCGCTAAGCCCGTCGCACTACTGCGCGAGGGAGCCCAACAGCTCCACTTCGCTGATCTGCATGCTGTTCGCGGTCGCAGGATTGCGAACGAGCGGGAACATGACCTGATAATACTTATAAGCAACGCTGTTATGGAACTTGATGGGCGTTGTGCCCTTCGTGAGTCGCGGCCAAGCCGTCGCGTTCTCGAAGTCCACGATGTCGCCCGCAGCGATCAGCGTCCACGGTCCGTTGATGCTGACGTTCGAGCCGGACAACTGGTAGATGATCGGATCGCGGTTGTCGCTATCATTGGCCGTCGAGAACGTCATTCCCGTCACGATGGACGGACCAGCCAGCGGCTCGACCTGGAACCCGACGGGATCGGTCTTGCCGTTGAAGTGCAGGAACTTCGTGCTGGTCTTGTTGTCGATCACCAAGGCAGGGTACTCGGCCGCCGGCCAGTTCCCGTTGGTGGGAACGCCGATGACGTTGTCGCCCGGTTGGGTGACATCCGTGCCGGGAGCGATGACGACCGGCTTGACGACTCGGATATCGTTGAACGTGACGACGCCGCTGCCGCCGCACACCGGGCTCAGCAGATTGCCGGCGCCCAGATACAGCTTCGCGACCTTCGTCAGGTCCACGCCCACGAGGGAGCTCAACGGGATCTTCCAGGTCCACGCCGAGGTCTTCTGCGTGGCGGCAGGATCGTTGAAGGTGGCCACGGCGAAGTTGCCGTTAAGATCCTGAACCGCTGCAAAGAGCGGCTGCGGATCGTTGGTGGGCATACCGACATCGTCGTTCGCCACGAACCGGCCGGCAGGAATCGCGGCGCCGGTGGTGTTGACGCTGTCGATCGTGTAGGTTCTATTCGTGGCGGCGTCCACGTGGGAGGTCACGAACAGGCCGACATACACGGGGTCCGCCATCACGACGGTCCTGGTCGCGCCCAACTTCGTCCAGGTCTGGCCATCCGGGGAAATGGAGCCGGAGAAGTCGTTGCCCTTGCGCTCCAGCTTCACCCAGTACGGCGGATTGATCGGCGCAGCCGGCGTGGCGTTCGACGTAGCGTCGTTGGCGCCCATGTCCAGACCGGCGGTCGCGCGATTCTGGAAGCAAGCGCCGTTGCCGTTGGCGGAGCTGCCCGTCACGCCCACGTACGCACTCGCGGAGTTGCCCGCCAGACTCTGACGAACCATGACACCGCCTTTGGCCCAGCCGTTCGCGCCGGTGCCATTGCTGACGACCCGAGCGATGATGGTGCTGTCGCCCGTGAGGGTCTTGTACACATACTGGAACTGGTCGGAGGTGCCCCAGATATCCGTGCCGGCGCCCGTCACTTTGTACGTGCCGTTATCATAGACGACACCGGTGGTCGCACTCGGACCCGCCCGACCCGTGAACTTGACCAACAGGTCCGTGAGCCCGTACTGCAGCCAATTCGGATCGGTGGCCAATTCCACCTGGGAGGCATACGGCGGCGCATTGTTGCTATAGTTCAGATTGACCGCTGCCGTCGTCAGCAGCATGTAGGTGACGGTATTGAAGCTCCAAACCGGACCGGCACTCACTACGCCGGCGGGATCGACTTCATCGACACGCCAGTAGTACGTCACAAACGGAAGAAGCCCAGTGTACTTGTACACCATAGCGGCGCCCGAGGCCACCTTGACACTCGCGTCGCCCGCGGTGACCAAGGCCTTGTCCGCGCCAAAGTACACCACGTGCGTCGCGGCGCCCTGGCCGGCCGTCCATGCCACCTGGCCGGAAAGCAGGATATCCGTCGCCCCATCGGCCGGGCTCGGGACGTGCGCCGTCATGGGCATCACGGTGAAGTTCCAGATGTCCCCGACGGTCTTCACGCCGGCGGCATCGACTTCATCCACGCGCCAATAGACCTTGTCGCCGGGCGTCAGACCCATGACGTGGAAATACATGGCCATGGGCCAGGGTCCCATGAACTCAGCGGGTCCTGGCGTCGGGTTGGTGCCGAAGTAGACCTCATGCGACACGGCCGTCACGCCCGCGGTCCAACTGACCAACGGGTTGGTCACGTCGGTCTTGCCAACGGCGGGATCCGGGTTCTTGGCCTTCATCAACCCCGGGAACAACGGCTCCGGATCGCGGATGATCGCCGTGCAATACTTGCCGGCAATGGCCGTGATCGTGTTGCCGATCACCGGCCCGGTCCAGCCGACGTCGAGGTTGTCACCGCCGCCGCCTTCCTTCTCGAGGCCCATGATGTAGTAATTCTGGGCGCCCTTGAGGGTGATGGGTGCGGACTTTTGGTTGTTTTTCTCGTTGGCATTCTGCCAGTCATCGGCGCCGGCCCAGCCCGCCACGAACGCAATCTTCTTCGCGTTGGCCGGCTTGTCGTCGGTGCTCAGCCAGAGCTCGCCGGCGTCATCGGTGGCGATATAGAACGTGTAGTCGCCATCGGCCGGCGGGGTCAGCAGGGCCTGGGCTCGCATGCCAAAGTTGTCCGCCCGGTTGACCGGGCTCTCGAAGACCGTCCGCCATTCGGACGACGTCGGTTTGTTGGGGTACAAGGCGTTGTTCGTCAGGTCGGTAATGGCGGTACCGCCGCCAATATTGTCCCAGTACTCGAACAGGATGTAGCCCTTGCCCACTTGGGCGCCCGCGCCGGCGGCGATGGCGAGCATCAAGCCTACGGCAGTCAGACAAATAAACTTCTTAGACATAAAAGTCCTCCTTACCAAAAAGACACCGCTCTTGGGGTCCCCAACGCCGGTAAGCGCGTTTGAAGTCCCTTGCTCTTGGTTACACACCAATAAGCCGCCTCTCCGCTCCGGGCCCCAGATACGCGTTACTCGTTAAGGACCCGCTAGGTATCATACAGATTCCCTTGCGATCAGATCCGCCTCCACCGCGTCAACCAGAATGTTGCCCTGTGTCTTACGATACGGTGGAATCGTGCAAGTGACCTCCTTTCTTGAAAGAGAACAAGCGATCGTGAAAACCGGTGGAATGGATCTGATACGCAACAGGAACTGTCTGCTACTCCGTTCCCTTGCCCACAAAACACTCACCCACGCTCTCCGATGTTGCCTCCATCGTCTAACCACGTATCGACCCGTGGTGTGATACAGAACCCGCGAGTCGTGCAATTGCCTAATCAGGTCGGGCCTGGAATCGACCATAGTAATTTATACCCTGCTTAACCGATGGATGCAATTATATTTTACCGCTTTATCGCACATTCTTATTTTATCGTCATGGGAGGCCCCCAAGGATAATAGATTACCTGATTTCTCGCTTTGGCGTCCTGTAACCATCCCAGATAGCCCAATTGCCCGAGATTGGAGGAGGAATGACGAGAAAACCGGATGAGTCAGAAAAGCAGGTGGGAAGGGAAGCAGGTGGGAAGGGGGACACGAGAGAGGAAGGAAGCTCTCACGTTCTGCCCTTCGTTGCGGCCCCCTTGCACGGCCAAGGCGCAACATCTTGTTTTCTTGACAAGCTTTCTAAGGGGATATGCTATAAGTCTCTGGAAGTAAATGAGTTAGAGAATCCGCAGATTGCGCAGATTGTCGCAGATTCAAGAGGAAAGGGAGAAGGAGAGAGTGAAAGGGAAGGAGGGCTAACGCTGGCAGTTGTCTCTCCCATTTCCCTTTTGCCCTTTCTTTGAAAATCTGCGCCCATCGGCGAAATCTGCGGACAACTGGCTTTGGTTGCGGCCGGAGGCCGCGCCAAGCAGCCGGGTAGGACGCGACCTGGGGCACAAGAGGCCGTCTCAGGGCTTCAGCGTAGTCTACTTAGCCCGCCCAGACCAGCTCGTGACCTGTGATCTGCAGCGCCGGGGCGGTCTCGACCAGGGCCTCCCAAACGTCCACGGTATCCCGGCGGGACTCGAACGGCAGTATGCATGAACGGAGCAGGAGGGATTCGAACCCCCGGTGCCTTTCGACACAACGGTTTTCAAGACCGTCGCCTTAAGCCACTCGGCCACTGCTCCAAGTGCTTGTGCATAAAGCACTTAAATATGTCTGTGAACCGGTGGGGCATGTGCCGCGCACCGGTCCCGGAGCCCTGGATTTCCCGTGCCCATATCCCCGAGCTCCGGGTGGCATCGTCAAGCCCTGCGGGCTTGGCGATGGCTCTACTATAAACGAGACGGGCCGGTGCTGCAATAAGGACCGCTCGGCTATTGATCCCCGATCCGATATAGTCTCGACAGCGTGCAGATCAGCAGGCTGCCGCCGGCGGCGGCCGGCGTGGCCAGGCACATCTCTTGCAGCTTGTTGCACCCGAGGACCTTGAACTCGGGACCCGCCTGGATCACGAAGGTGTCACCGTCTTCGCTGAGGCAGAAAACCTTGCCATTATTGGCCCATGGCGAGCAGGTGAACGCGCTGGCTCCGGCCGCGATCCGCACGCCGCTGTACACTTCCTTGCCCGTTTTTGCCTCAAAACAGCTCGAAATGCCCCGGTCGTACAGGACGTACACGTAACCCTGGTAGGCAATGACCAGCCCCGGCCGGGGATTTCGACGGTCCAGGCGACATGTTCGGTCGTGCTCCAGGCGTCCGGCAGGACCCCGTCCTCAACAACGCCGGCCTGCGAACCACGGAACTGCGGCCAATTGGCCCCAGCGAAGGCACTGAGACTCATGAACAAGACGGCAAACACAGCAACGCGGAGATTTCGACCCATAGGACGCACCCCTTCTTGAATTCCAGTCCCGAGACTATGGCGGTCGAGCCATGCAGGAGTCCCTGCTGTCGAATCGTACCGGCTTGGGGCCTGGCACGCCAAGCATTTTCGGCGTCACTGACCGTGGAATGCCTCTTGCGTGTAGCCTGGGGTGTGCACACCTTCTCCATGGGCCATCCGGTGCCGCCGTCGGGGAGAATTGGCTTTGTTTTTCCGAGCCATTCTTGGGGGTAGATTCCTCATAACTCCTTTTCTTAAAAGCACTTAATGTGCATGTTGGCCCCTCGGGAATTGGCTTTGTTTCGCATCATCGGCCCGTGCCGTCCTCCCGGGTCCCTGCGTCCGCCGGCGGCAGCCAAGAGCGTGTAGTACGCCGGCTACCCTAATTTGGTGGTCGCTGTACACGGGGTATCGTCCGACGGTGGCGTGGCTCGTTTCGTCTGTTTGGAGTTCCGCGTTTACGCGGTCCTGGGCCGCCTGAAGGCGGAACTCCGAACCATGCCACCGCAACCGATACGCGTCCTCCAACTCTATCCACCACGTTGGGGTAGCCGCAGTAGTAGGGTGTTCTGTGCACACCTCTTCCGCGGGCTATCCTGTACTGTCGTCAGGAGAATTGGCTTTGTTTTGCCGCATCGGCCTGTGGGGGCTGCCGGGGTCCCTACGCACGCCGGCGGCAGCGATGGGTTGGCGTCTTGCCGGCCCCGACCAGCCTGACCAGATTCGCTATTCACTTTTCAATTGTGACTTCAGCTCAATAGTTGATTGTCTATCATACAAGTCTCCGGGTGGGCCGTCAAGTGCAATCTGGGCACGATCGAAGCTGCTAATGAGTTTTTAATGAGTGCTGACGAACAAAACAGGTAGTCAAGCCCTGCGGATTGTCTTGGCGCGTTGCCTTTCGCCGGGCCAGGCGTGGTGGTAGGGTGGGGCTTGCCCCACCCTAGCCCCGAAGTCACGGGAAGCGGTGGGGCAAGCCCCACCCTACACGTTACCGAACTTGTTCGTCCAAACTCGTCAGCCCAGGCCCAGGGCTTTCATCTGGTCCATGAGGTTTCGGTAGGTGTTCATCGCGTACTGGCACAGGATGATGGTCAGGATGATGACCGCCATCGTGATCACGATCTTGGTGATCCGTTTGAAGCGGGGGTTCAGTCGTGTAGGGTGTGCTGTGCACACCAGCTTCTCTATCTGGATGGGCCGTCAAGGGTAATCTCAACGCGATAGAAGCTGCTATGGCCCAAGCTTACGCGGTGGTAGACTTTGCACCGACACGCATGAACCGGATGATCCCTCTCTGTCGTTCGTTTCGATCAAGGTGGCGAGTTGTTGCGTTACCCGGCGGCGTTTGCCTGCCTTATACAGGGTGAAGCCGGACGGGTGTTCATTGGGGTCCCCAACGGCGCTGGGTCGCGTTTGGGATCCCTTCCTCGCTGGCGGGCGGCACCCACAGACAAGTTGGTACTCTTGCTTAGGAGAAGGACAAGCATGTTTGGCTGCAAACGGATTCTCAAGTCCCGCGTGTTCTGGTTTGTGGCGGTTGTCGTGGTTCTCGCAGCGGCGTTCTTCTTTGCCTCGGTCGCCCGATACGGGCCTGATCCGCAGGAGACGATGGTGCTGGGTCAGTCCAGTCTCTTCGCGGACAGTACCGCCGCCTTTCGTATCTTGGTGAGAGATCATGTCAAGTTGGCGCCCATCGCTGGAGCCAAGGTGAAGATGGTGATTGCAGGGCAGGGGCGGCGCGCGGAGATCGGCGATTTCACGACGGACGCCGACGGGAGCCTGTTCGATTCGGTTCACGTGCCGTCCCTCGCTCCCGGCAAGTACGAGTTGACCGTCGAGAGCGTCTCGGCCGTTGGTAAAGACCGCATTGTCCAACCCCTCTGGATCGAACGGACCAGCCGGGTGTACGTCACGACCGACAAACCGGTCTATCAACCCGGCCAGACGATCCACATGCGAGCACTGGCCCTCGACAGAGTATCTCTCAAGCCCGTTGCCGCCCAGCCCATCCTGTTCGAAGTCACGGATGCCCAAGGAAACAAGGTTTTCAAAGCCGATCTTACGACGTCGGCGCATGGGATTGCCTTCTGCGATTTCACCCTGGCTACGGAAGTCAACTTGGGCAACTACCACGTCCGCGTGACCACCGGCAAGGTCGAGTCCGACCGCGTCGTGCGGGTGCAGCGGTATGTCCTGCCCAGATTCAAGATCGGCCTGACCACCGATAAGCCCTTCTACCTGCGGTCGGAGAAGGTGCATGGCGAGGTTCGAGCCGACTACTTCTTCGGCAAGCCCGTGGCCAATGCCGAGGTGAGGGTGACAGGCAGGACTCTGGACATCAGCGCCGAGGAGATCTTCACCGTCACAGGGGCCACGGACCCGAACGGCATCTTCCGCTTCGACGCCGCTTGCAGCGAACGTCCTGGGAACGAACGGTCTGATGATTCTGCGGGATTGTCGTCGCGGCGCCGAGATGCCGCGCGGGAAGAGAACACTCCCTTCGAGATCGAGGTCACGGCGAAGGACCGAACGGGGCACGAGGAGACCGCCGTGGAGCGGCGTACGCTGGCTGGGCAGGGGATCGATATTCACGTGTTCCCCGAGGGCGGCAGTTTCCTTAAGGGGGTGGAGAACATCCTCTATATTCTGACCGCGTACCCGACGGGCCATCCGGCGGTCTGCCGCGTCGAGGTCAACGGCGCCGCATTTCAATCGGATTCCCTGGGAGTCACCATTTTCAAGACCCGGCTGGACGCGCCAGGGCTGACACTCGACGTCAAAGCCCGCGATGACGCCGGGCTGACGGGTGACTGGACCGACGAGATAGTTGCCTGGGGCCTGAGCAACGACCTGCGCTTACGGACCGACAAGGCGGTGTACCGTCTGGGCGAGAAGCCCCAGATAACCGTTCTGTCCCCGTGGCACCGGGCCACGTTCTTTCTGGACGTGCTGCGCCACGGCCAGACCGTGCTGACCCGGACCCTGCCGGCCAATGACCAGGGGCAGATGCAAATGGCCCTGGATTTGCCGGGCGATCTCTGGGGCACGCTGGAACTGAAAGCCTACACCGTGACCGCCGGCACGCGGATCGACATGGAGACACGAGTGATCTACGTGCGCGGAGCCGACGAACTGCGGATCGAGACCTCGGTGGACAAGGCGGTGTTCAGGCCGGGCGAGACGGTCCAGGCGCACTTCCAGGTTGCCGACAGCGGCGGCAGGCCCGTCCCGGCCGCCCTGAGCCTGGCGGCCGTGGATGAAGCGGTCTTCTACGTCTGCGAGAATCAGCCGGGGAGGCTCGACCAGTTCTTCCTGGCCGATGGCAAGCTGCCGCTGTCCGGCTACCAGATGGCCTTCGCCATCTCCCCGGCGAAGCTGCTCAGCGGCGAAGAGCAGTACCAGAACCTGGCGCAGGCCCTGTTCTCCGTGTACGGACGGGCGACAGGCCGCAACCGAGAGGACGAGAATCGCCGCGAGGGTGCGGACCGGCAAGTCTATGAGACTTACCGCGGCATTGACCACCAGGGCTATACGCTTTGTGCGGAAAGCCGCTCGCAGAAGCTGGCCGAGGCCGCCGCTTTCCGCCACCGGTATCTCCACGTGCCCCTGGTCAGCTTGGCAGTTCTGGCGGTGCTGATGGTCGTTCTCGGCGCGCTGATCGTCCTCGCACGAAGCCTGTTCCGGCTGTTCCGCCAGATGGCCGCAGAGGAGTGCGATGATGGCCAGCGCTTGACGCCGGGCGCTGTCGAAAGGCGAGTCCATGTGCTGGCGTTCGCGGTTCTTCTGCCGCTGGTGACCTATCTCGATGCCGTCGTGCTCACGTCGCTCCTGGATTCCTACCGGGCCGAGGATCGTTTCAGTCTCGATCCGCGGCTGCTGGGAGTTCTGATGGTTGTCCTGTCGGCCTTGGCCACTTCGGGGTTTCCTCTGGTCTATCGCTTTGGCACGACCCCGTTTCGCCGGCTTGGCAAGGCGGCCTTCAAGGTTCTCTCGCTGCCGCTTCTGTGTATCGGTCTGGTCTACGGGGTCACCTACGTTGCGGCCAAGGCCATCATAGGCGTGTGTGGTTCTCACGAGTCGGACGCCTATAGTTTCCTGAGCTTGGTGGTGCCGGTCGCCTTATGCCTGGGGCTTTGCTGGCGGGCCGGCGTGGCGTCGCGCCGGCCGCCCGGCGGTTCTATGCAGATCTCGGGCGCTCGGGGCGGATCGTGCTGGTGATCCTGCTGGCCCAGACTCTGGTTCTTCCCGTATGGTTTCTCCTGCCGACACACAGATCAGCGTGGTGGACTTCCTGGAGATGGACACCGTCGCGCGCGTATAACGAGAGACTGACCGTGAATGAGAATACGCGATCGGGCTCGCTCTTCTATGAACATCAGGAATTAGTGATGGGCGAGATGATGGGTGGTATGGGCGGTTATGGTGGCATGGGTGGCATGGCGGGATACGCCCCCCAGCGCCTGACCGCGAGCACGCCGCCCGAGCCGCGAGTGCGCCGGTTCTTCCCGGAGACCCTTCTGTGGCAGCCGCAGGTGATTACGGATGAGGCAGGGCGGGCCAGTGTCGAGGTTCCGCTGGCCGACTCCATTACCGCGTGGAAGATGAACATCGACGCCGTGTCTGCGGGCGGGCAACTCGGTAATTCCGCAGTGGACCTACGCGTCTTCCAGGATTTCTTCGTCGATCTGGACCTTCCTGTGGCGTTGACGCGCGGCGACGAGATTTCCGTGCCCGTTCTGTGTCATAATTACTTGCCGAAGCCGCAGGTTGTAACGCTGACCTTGGAATCCGCTCCTTGGTATGAAGTCCAGGGACCTGTCGTGCAACAGATTGAGCTTGGACCTGACGGCGTCGAATCCATCGTATTTCGCATCAAGGCGAAAGAAGTGGGGACTCACGAATTGGCGGTCCTGGCCCAGGGCTTGTCCCTCCGTGATGCGGTCCGGCGGAAGATCGAGGTTCGTCCCGACGGCGTGCAGGCCGAGGACCTGCAAGGCGGAGTCTTGTCCGAAGCGGCGGAACACACGTTCCCTCTTCCGCCGGAAGCGATCCCGAATTCGCAGAAACTGCTGCTGCGGGTGTATCCCTCCATGTTCAGCGAGGTGATCGAGGGGTTGGACAGCATCCTCCAAATGCCGCACGGGTGCTTCGAGCAGACCTCCTCGACGACGTACCCGAACGTCATGGCCCTGCTCTACATGAAGCACACCGGGCGGATCACCCCCGAAATTGAAGCCAAGGCGAAGACGTATATCGCCGCCGGCTGTCAGAAGCTGCTGACATTTGAAGTTCGAGATGGCGGCTTCGACTGGTTCGGTCGCCCACCCGCAAAAGAAAAGTTGACAGCCTACGGGATCATGGAACTGACGGACATGGCGCAGGTCCACGATGTCGATCCGGCCGTCATCGACCGCGCGACCCGATGGCTGTTGGGACGCCAGAATCGCGACGGTTCGTGGGACGATGCCGACTCGCGGCAAGCCCAAACCGGCCCGGACTCGCGCGTGTGCGAGACGGCGTATATCGCCTGGGCTCTGGCCCAGGCCGACGTTCGGGATCGGCGGCTCGATCAGGCGCTCGAATTCCTCCGCCGGAATGTGCGCGAGACCGATTCCACCTATACCCTCGCCTTGTCCGCCAACGCCCTGCTGGCGGTCGATCCGAACGATGCCTTCGGCCGCCGGCTGTTGACCGGCCTGCAATCGAGCTTTCGCCGCAGCGGCGGGTCCGGCTACATCACTTCCACGGGCGCCGGCGCCCTGTACTCCCGCGGCTCGTGCCTCGACATCGAGACGACGGCCCTGTCCGCTCTGGCCCTGATGAAGGTGAATCCCTTTGCCGACGTGGTGTCGAAGGCCCTGGCGTGGCTGTGCGAGCAGAAGGATCAGCGCGGAACGTGGCGCTCGACCCAGGCCACCGTTCTGGCGATGAAGGCCCTGCTTGCGGGAACGCGTCCGGCGCAGGAGAGCGACGCACCCACGCGCATCGAGGTCACGGTCAATGACGCCAATGCCGGCGGGATCGAGGTGACGGCCCAGACACGCGACCTCCTGCACACGCTCGATCTGACGAGTCATCTCAAGCCGGGCGCCAATGCCGTGCGTCTGACGCGTAAGGGAGGAAGGGAGGTGCCCTATCGGCTGGTGGGAACCCACTGGATGCCCCGGACTGCTCCCACGGCCCCGCCTGCGGGCGAACTCCGGATCGACGTCCGGTATGACAGGGATCATCTGAACGTAGACGATCCTCTGCAATGCAGCGTGCAGGTGACGTACCTGGGCGCGGTACCTCTGAACATGGTCGTCGTGGAACTGGCTTTGCCGCCGGGGTTCGCGGTGGATTCCTCGGCGTTCGATCGGTTGGTCGAGTCCGGCGTTTTCGCTCGATACGAGATGGCCGCAGATCGTGTGGTCCTATACGTCAGGAGCACGGTCCCCCAAAAGACGATCCGCTTTGGCTATGAACTGCGAGCCTTGCGTCCCCTGCGGGTGCAGATCCCACCGTGTTGCGCTTACGAGTATTATCAGCCTGAGAACCGGGCCGAGACCTTGCCCTGCGCGATCGTTGTGGAGTGAGCCTCCAATCGTCAACCCAGGCCCAGGGCTTTGATTTGGTCCATGAGGTTCTTATAGGTGCTGATCATGATCTGGCAGGCCACGATCGTCACGACAATGACCGCGACGGTGATCAGGGTCTTGGTGATCCGTCCGAACCGGGGGTTCAGCCATACGAGTGGCAGGGCCAGCGGTCCCATCGTCAGCAGGGCGACCGTGAGGCTGGAAGTCGAATAGTACCACTTCGGCCGGTTCTGCACGGGCGGCGTCGCGGGGACTCTTCGCGTTGGGTCGAGGAACTCGCCGCAGTAGCGGCATTTGATGGCTTCGGCCTGGATTTGCTCCGCGCAGAACGGGCACTTCTTCGTCTGCGTCACCTGACGATTCTGTTCCAGCAAGGTCGTCTGCATGAGCAGGTCTCCTCCTTTCGGAAGGTCGAAACTGGAATGCTGGAATACTGGAATCATGGGGGAACGAGTTCAACCGCCCCAACATTCCAACATTCCAACATTCCATTATTCCAACAGGCTCTATCGGCCTGATCTCGCAGGAGATTAACAAGATTGGGCGCGAGCTTGCGGCGCGGCCGTCCTGGTGCCACGCGGGCCCATATTATCGCCACTGTACCTACCGGTTTAGTTGCTCGATGGTTCGCTGGATACGCTCGCGGGTCCATTCCGGCGGGCGGTCGCCCTGCAGATTCGCTTCCATTTGCTCGGCCGTGGGCGTCTTGCTGGCGACGCCGCCAGGCGGGACTTCGATGCCGGCGGTCCAGCAGATGGCATTGAGGATCAGCTTGCGGAAGTCGTTCTGGGCGTAGGCCCAATGGGTGTGGCCGCCCGTGCAGCCGAAGCCTCGGCCGCCGCCGGGACGTTCGTAGGCCCACGCGACGTGCTCCGCCATCCCCATCCGGGCGCGGACCTCGGCGTTGCCGGTGTGGGGGCCGTCCGGACCTTTCCGCGTGCTGTCGGGCGGTACGGCCGACAGGATCGGCGTCACGCCGGCCATGCCCGCCACGAATCGCATGTGATAGTACCATTCATCGGCGACCTTGAACGGCTGGACGCCCCGCGCGATCGGATGCTCGGGCAGGGTCTTGAACTCGGCCAGCCACGAGGGATTGATCGACCAGAATTGCTCGTAGTAGCCGCCGATCCAGTTGAGCAGGTACTTGCCGAACTCTTTGCCCGGGTCGAGGGCGTAGTGGAGGTAGGCGATCCCGATGCCCTTTTTCGCGATCTCATCGAGGGCCTTCCAGTTGGATTCGGAGCGGAGCAGATTGTTGCCGTCGCAGGCGATGACGATGGCCGCAGCGCCGTCGAGGACCTTGAGGTCCTTGGGCCAGCCGCCTTCGAGGACGACCGCCTCGACCGCCGGCACGTTCTCCTTGAGGATCGCGGCCAGCAGCTTGCAGTCGGCGGTGTACGCGTGGCCGGTCCAGCCGTGACTTTGCGGGCCGGGGATAAAGACGATCTTCTTCTTGGCGGCCGTGGCCTCACCGGCACGCACTTGCGTCGGATGTAGGCAGATCAGAGTGCAGAGCAATGCCGCGATAATGACAACTGACCGCCTTCGGCTAAGTATTCCCGTCATGATGACAGCCTCCCGATCACACTCGATTGTTATCCGACTTTCGCCGGTCGATGCCTTCAAGAAGCCTACCACAAGGGCGTCAGTACCACAAGCTTGATACGCCGGAGCAAATCGGTAGGATAGCGTAGGTCGTGCGTCCTCGCACCACGATCTTCGGCGAGCGGGGACGCCCGCCCTACGTAGCGGTGGTTTTTAGCGAAAGGACCGGACTCATGAGAACACTCCTTCTGTTCGCCTCAGTGCTATCGTTTGCCGCCGCAGGATGGGCTGCGCCCGCCGATTCCCAGGCTGCTGCGTTTGACATCGCGTCATTTGGCTCTCGTATGTCCTATGAGGACGGCAAAGCTCACGGCGTCCGGTGGGCGGAGCCTCGAAAGGTCCGGCGCGTGGTCGTGGAATTCGATGGAAGTCAGACCCCGCCCGAGCCGTCGCGGGTTCGCTTGGAGTACTGGCATCGGGTCTGGGACGGCAAGGCCGACCCGTTGAACTTCGAGCGTGGCGCCGGCGGCGTCGGCTGGGACGCGCTGGATGACTGGACGAACGGCCGGTGGGTTACGGCGAAAGGCCGCGTCGAGCGGACCGGCAACTCGTATGAATTCACCTTCGCTCCCACCTCCTCGGAGGAAATCCCCAAGTTCCAGGGTGAGGGAGTGACGTACCGCAAAACGCTCGCGGTTCGCATCGCGGCCGATGGTGGCCTGCCCGCGCCGGTGCGGTTTCGGGTGTATACGGACTCGATCTGCAAGACTCTCCGCATTCGCATCCAGTTCGGCGCGCCCCGGGAGGCGGCTTTCAAGGCGGGCCAGGGCGAATCGGGCCGGCTGGAGGTCTTCAATGGCATGGTGACGGCCGTTCGGCCGATAGACGATGGCTCCGTCACGATCCAGCCGGACCTGACGTGGACTTTGAATAAACCTAATGCCGGCGGCGTCGAGGCCGATCTGCTGATGGCTGCCGATCCGATCGACGGCCGCTATGATCGCACGATTGTCACCGTGCGTTCGAGCACGAGGCCGTTTTCCTTCGCGGCGGATGAAGTGGCGCGGGGCGACCGCGTCCTCGTGGACGATCTCGGCGTGCTCGTAACGAGTGCGGAGGACAAGATCTCTCTCGACGCCTACCGCGAGGCCCTGCGGCGCGAGTTTGGAGGTCAGACGGTCTACGACCGCGTCGCCGCCGGCGACGAGCAGACCCTGAGCCGTGCCTGGAATGACATGCCGCTGAAGCGCCCGTGGAACTTTGCCCACGGCCTGCCGGGCAATCGCAACACGATGCGCCAGTGGCCCAACGGGGAGATCGAAGTCACCGCTTACAAACGCTGGTTCGACGTGCAGCGAAGTCCTCGCGACAGCGACCGCAAGCTCTGGTCTGGCGAGATGCTGCGGATCTCCTGCAGCTTCCCGGCGGACGGCCGCGGCGGCCGCGAGCTTCAGGACGGCTACCTGCCCGTCCTGCGCACGTGGTGGCAGAGCGGGCCGGTGTACTACGAGCAGAAAACGGTCCTGACGGCGGCGGTCAAGAACTTGGACGACGTGGCCCTGGACACGCCCACCATCCTGCTGATGCAGATCCGGGTCATGAATGTCTCGGATTCCCAGGAGGCTGCGGCGACGCTGCGGTTCGGCGCGCACGCCGACGGCAACGAAAAGATCATGCTCAGAAACGACCAGGCAATGGCTGTGACGGTCGCCGGCGAGAGGCTACGTTTCCTTGTCAGCGCCGAAGGCCAGACGGGCTTGGGTTCCCAAACGCAATCTTCCGCGTTGGGGGTCCCCTTCCAGCAGGAGAACGATTCCGTGGCCTGGACCGCGAGCCTCAAGCCGGGCGAGAGCAAGCTGCTCCGCGTGACCATTCCCTCGATTACTCTGCTCCAGGGCGACGAGATCGAGTTGGTCAGGACGCTGAGCTTCGAGGCCGAGGCCGAACGCGTCTGTGCCTTCTGGCGCGGAGTGACGGCGAAAGGGACGCAGATCCAGACTCCTGAGCCTTGGATCAACGATTTCTACAAGGCCCACGTGCGGCACCTGCTGATCAACTGCTTCAAAGAGCTGGGCACGGACTACCTCCACGCTCACGTGGGCACGTTCCACTACGGGGTCTATCCGAGCGAGTCCGTCATGATGATCAGCGACCTCGACCGGCGGGGCTACTATGACCAAGCCCGCCGTAATTACGATGCTTTTCTGCACTATCAGGGCACGGTCGCCCTGCCCGGCAATTTCAAGAGTTCCGAGGGCGAGTTTTACGGTGCCGGCGGCCACGAGACGGGCGGCTACAACAAAAGCCACGGCTACGTCCTGTGGGGCATGGCCGAGCACTGGTGGTACACCCGCGACCGGGAGTGGATGGCGAAGGCGGCCCCGGGGATGGTCAAGGCGTGCGAGTGGGTCATTCGCGAGCGGCAGGGCACGATGGCCACGAACCCGGACGGAAACAAGCCGCTGGAATACGGCTGGCTGCCCGCCGGCTCGCTGGAGGACGTGACCGACCGCTGGAATTGGCTGGCGACGAACAGCGCCACGGTGTGGGGCTTCCGGGCGTTGGCCGATGCCTTGGCCGACTTCGGACATCCGGAAGGCAAGCGGTTGCAGCAGGAGGCCCGGGCGTACTATGACGATTTCATGCACGGTATTACGGAGTCGCGGGTCCTCTGTCCCGTCGTGCGGCTGCGGGACGGCACGTATGTCCCCAAGATCCCGTCGCGGCTCTACGAGCGCGGACGGGCCTACGGGTGGATACGGGAGGTCCTGGAAGGCTCGATGTTCCTGCCCGCCTACGGCCTGCTCGCTCCCACGGCCCCCGAGACCCGATGGATTCTCAAGGACTATGAGGACAACCTCTACATCTCGGACCGCTACGGCTATTCGATCCCGGTCTACGATGCCTTCTGGTTCTCGCGCGGCGGGTTCTCCATGCAGGCCAATCTGCTCGATGGCCCGTTGTCGTACCTGTGGCGCGACGACGTCAAGCACTTCATCCGGGGCTACTTCAACGGCTTTGCCTCGGCGTTCTATCCCGAGATCCGGATGTGCAACGAGCACTCGCTGCCCGAGCTGGGCTACCCGGCGGGCGACCTCTTCAAGACCTCCGATGAGGCCCAGTCCAACTACTGGCTGCGGCTGATGTTCGTCAACGACGAAGGCCCCGACCTGTACCTGGGCCAGGCGATCCCACGCTACTGGCTCGGCGACGGCAACAAGATCGGCATCCAGCGGGCGGCTACGCACTTCGGCCCCTTGTCGCTGCGGTATGATTCGCGGGCGGCCCAGGGGAGCATCAAGGTCACTCTCGATCTGTCCGGCCGCAACCAACCGCGGACCATTTACGTCCGGATTCGCCACCCGCAGTCCAAGCCGCTCAAGACGGTCCTTCTGAACGGCCAGCCGTACAACAAGCTGGATCAGGACAAAGAGTGGATCATCCTGCCGGGCTCGCTCAGCGGCCGCCAGGAGATTGCAGGGCTGTATTAGCAAGGGAGGAAGAACCAGATGTGTGCCATGTGGATTGCCGTCAGTCTCGTCCTGGTGTTGTCAGCGTCGATTCGCGCGAGGGACGCCGGCGAGTGGACGATCTATGTCACCAACGACAACTGCCCCGATTACACGTGGGGCTTTACGGAGGAGCAGACCCGGCAGGCGTTCGCCGACATCGTTCACGCTCACCTCGACGAGATGAATCGTACGGACGGCTTTGCGTCTGCGGACCGCGACCGCTACAACATGGCGGTGACGCAGGAGGCGATCTGCTTCGTCGAACGGTATCCCGAGCGGCAGGCGGAGCTGATCCGTCGGATCAAGGAGGGACGGGTGCTCGTCAGTCCCTTCCTGTGCAATTCCTTGTGGGCGTTCCAGAGCACGGAAGGTGCGCTCCGCGTCCTCTATCCGGCCCGGCGGCTCGAACGGGACTGGGGGATTGCGATCGACATGGCCGAGCATATCGAGGAACCCTCTTTGCCTTGGGGTATGGCGCCGATTCTGGCCGGGGCGGGGGTACGCTGGCTCTCGGTGCCTTTCTACAACTATGACTCGACCTTCAAGCAGTTGAAGAATCCGCCGCTGTTCGTCTGGGAGGGTCCCGACGGCAGCCGGCTGCGGGTCGTCATGGACCCCTGGGCCTCGAATCGGGCAAGCTACACGCAGGGGGCCGCCATCCTGAAGAAACCCCAGAGCATCGAGAAAGAGTGGCTGCCGCATTACAGCGGCCTTGGAGATGCCTATCCGCTCCGCGCGATCTTGGCCAGTGGCACGCACGGGGACATCTCGCCCCGCAGTGGGGACCAGGCCCAGGGTTTTGCCGAAACCATCAGGAACTACAATGCCGGCGACGGTCCGCACCCGAAGCTCGTCAATGCCACAGTGGCACAGTTCTGCGCGGCGGTGGACCGAGTACAAGCAGAGCGGCCTTTCCTTCCCACCGTGCGTGGCTGCTTCGGACACTCCTGGGACCTATGGCCCGTATCGCTGGCCAGGTACGTGGCGGACCTGCGGCAGGCGGGGAGGGACTACTTAGCCGCCGAAACGCTATTGGCCGTCGCCGCCTGCGACCGGCCGGAGCTGCGCGATGCGACGCGAAAAGATCGCGAACGGGCCGAGTGGTGCTGGGCGATGCTCAGCGACCACGCCTGGAACGGCACCAACGAGCAGAACAAGCGGCACAACGCAGACCTGCGACGACGATGGAACGCGGAGCTCGCGAGCCTCGGTGTCAAGCTGCTGGACCAGGGCTGGGCGGCGGCCGGGCTGACGCGTGACCCGCAGAGAATCACGGTATTCAATAGCCTCAGCTTCCCGCGAACGGGCCTCGTGCGCATGGCGGTCCCGCAGGAGGTACGTGGCGAGGGCTTCCAGCCCTTGCGTCTCGAGGCCATCCTGGCCTTGTCTTCCGAGGGCGGGACGGGTACCCAATCGCAAGAAGATCGCGATTGGGAACCCACGCTCTCGCCACGACAGGCCATTCCCTGCCAAGCGGTTCGCGAGGGAGAAGGCCGGGTCCTGTACTTCGTTGCTCCGGAGGTCCCCGGGTTCTCCGTTCGGCAATTCCGACCGAGTTTGGCACCGGCGGTCGCCGGCAGCGTGTGCACCGCGAGCCCGAGCGGCTTGGAGTGTCCTTTCTATCGGCTCGCGCTTGACCCGCGCACGGGCGGCGTGGCAAGTCTCGTCCACAAAGCGTCGGGACGAGAGTTGCGCGTCGCGGGTTCCCACGGGCTTTGCCAAACGGTGTTCTTCGACGGCCAAGAGCATGCGTTGGAGAATGTCACGACTGAGGTCGTCGCCGAGGGCCCTGTTCTGGCGCGGCTAAAGGTCACGGGCACGGTCGAAGGCATGGAAGTCACGAACGACATCACCGTCTACGCCGAGCTGGATCAAGTGGATTTCGACCTCCGTATACATAAGCCCGTCACCACGAAGGAGCAATGGCTCTGTCACGTGTTTCCGGTCGTGTCGGAGCGGGCCGAGCTTCGGATCGAGACGCCCGGCGCCGTGATTCGCCCACGCTCGCAGCCCGAAGGGGATTTGCTGCCGGGGGCGGATACCCGCCGGTTCGCGGTGCAGGGGTTTGTCGATGCTTCCGTGCCGGACGGCGCAGGTGTCACGATCGCGCCGCTCGATGCCTTCGCGCTTCGGCTGGACTTGGCCCCGCTCACGTTCGAGGCCATAGGCAACGATCAGAACTATCGCGAGGTCGTCCAGGACCAGGACGGCGTCACGGACTTCCGCTTCCGGTACGTCCTGCGCGGTCACGCCGGTGGTTACAGCCAAGGCCAGACCGTGGCCTGGAGCCGAAGCGTCACGACGCCCTTAGCGGCCACCTTGGGCGGCATCCCAAGTGAGCGTATGACTCGTCCAACAATCCAGCTTGACCCATCGCGTGCGATTGCCACGTGCTTCAAGTCTGCCGATGGCGACAGTTCCGGCGGCCTCATTCTGCGTCTGTGGGAGACCACCGGCCGATCCGACCCCGTCCAGGTTGCCGTGAAAGGGTATCGCAAAGCCATCCTCACCGACCTGCTCGAACGGGACAAGAATGAGCTTGCGGTCACCGACGGACGCATCGAGATCAAATCGAATCCGCACGGCTTCTCTTGCGTGCGATTGCTTCCGTAAGGGACCACGCGGACAGGCGTCAGCGGTACTAGGCTAATTGGGCGGATGGCGTACACGTGTTGTCACGCGGCGACGGCACAGCTCATCTCTTGGTAGGGCGAGCGTTCCCGCTCGCCTAAAGCCGTCGTGCGAGGACGCACGACCTACGAAGAGACGCCTTCCGGGTCGGCCCACCACATCAGGGTGGTTGGCGTAGGCGCAGGGTGGGCTCGCGCCCACCATCCTCCGCATAAAAAGTAGCGTTGCACCGACGTTTTGTAGTTGACATAGCATGGTATGTATAACATAATAGGCGAAACATAACACGATTCGTGCAGGTGAATCAGGAGGTTGTCATGAAGTTTGAAAGTCAGTTGCTCAAAGGCGTGGCTCCCGTGGTGGTGCTGCAAATCCTGTCGCGGGGGCCGATGTACGGCTATGAGCTCAGCCAGGCGATCGAGCAGCGCAGCGGCGACATCCTCACGCTGGGCAAAGGGACGCTGTACCCCTTGCTTTACAACCTGGAGGCCAAGAAGCTCGTCCAGGCCAAGTGGGAGACGACCGACTCCGGCCGGAACCGCCGCTACTACTCGATCACTGGCAAGGGCGAGGAAGACTTGGCCCGGCAAAAGGCCCAGCTTCAGGGCTTGGCCAAGGGCCTCGACCTGCTCTTCGGCGGCACCCTGAAAGCGGCGATTTGAGAAGACCAGAGGAGGGCCGTCCCAATGAGAACCCGAGAGAAGGTCATCATCGCAGCCGTTATCTTGCCGCTGGCGGCGTTCACGGCATTTGCCGTCGGGCTGGCGTACTACATGACCAGGCCGCCCCGGGAACTCCCGGGCATCCCGCAGGCCGTCGTGGAGCAGAGATTCAGGGATGAGACCACCTTCGCGACGGCACGTGATGTCCAGACGAAGGTCCCGCCTGTGGCGTTGGAAGAGATCGTTTCGGAGACCACTGGTCTTGGCGGAACAGAGCTGCATACTGCAGAGGGCAGAAGGGCTATCTGCGTCCGCCTGTTCCGTGGCGCGGGATTCGATCCTGTCGTAACCGAGGACGGGGACGTCCTCGTATACAAGCAGGGGCGCACCGTGGACTACGTGGCGGTGGGGGCCCACTATGACAAGGTCGATGGGCCTTCCGAAGGCATCCTGGACAATATGCTGGGCTGCATCCTGGTTAGCAATATCGCCAAGGCCCTGAGAGACGAGCCCACGAATTACACGTATCTATTTCTTGCCTATGGGAACGAAGAAACGGGCCGGCGGATAGGATCGGCGATCCGTGGCTATGAATCGGGACGCCGTGAGCGACCCACCTATATCATCGAAATAGACTATGTGGGTGACAAGGATGCCGAGCTTGGGGGGAGATGGATGAGTCCAATCGACGGCAGATTCCTACAGACCGGGATCAAGATCAACACCATTCCCATGCCCGATCCACGGAAGATCCACACGGAGAAGGACAACCTCAGCAACGTCCACTTCGGGCGGGCTTACCTGGCGTACAAAACCGTGATTTCCCTGATTGAAGGAATCGAGCGTGGGGAAGGGCTGAAGCCGCCCGACACTGTCAACTTCTGGAGAAAGGAAAACCCCTTGTTCGGCTGCAAGCCCGCTGTCTCCCAACCAACGCCTTCAAAGCCGATCCTGTGAAGATCGGCGGAGGTTCTCGATCATGGACAACAAGCCTGAGAAGAATCGCGGCACGGACCTGCCTCTCTGTGCGACGGAGTTCATCCGGCGCGTGGTTCGGCGGATGTGGTATGTGTGCTGTGCGCCCTGCCGCCCATGCTGGGCCGGCCTACCATCCGTGTCAACTATGTCGAATGGCTGAGCGACCACTGGCGGCCGGCTGGGCAGGACATCGAGAACGCCAAAGTCTACTATGACAAGGCGGTTGCGCTTCTGGTCGAGCCGCCGCAGGGGCTTGAGGGCAAGATGCAGTTGCGTCGCTGGTCATCGGTCGGCTACGGCGACGGCGACGTGCAGGCGATCGAGCAGTGGCTCGCCGGGAACCAGGCCGCATTCAGTGCGCTGAGACGAGGCGCGAATACGCCCCATTACTGGCCGGCCTATGACAGCAAGGAATCCACTCCTATCGAGACGAGCATCGTTGCGAACGAGATGAAGTCGCTCAGCCAGTGGCGGCTCGTGACATTCGCTTTCAAGGAACAGATCATTTGGGAGGTCCGCCGGGGGGAAGTCGCGAAAGCTATGGATGACTGCCTGGTTCTCTGCCGGTTCGGTCGGCACTTGCAGAACAAGGGTTGTCTGAACGGACAATTGGTGGGGGTCTCGATTGAGGCTCTGGGCTACAATGGCGTCACCGCCATCGTGCAGAACGCGGGTATCCCTGCGGGACTTCTGGAGAGCGTCCAAAGGGAATTGGAGTCAGGTTTCGATCTTCACCGGCAGGTCATCGACCTGGATTGTGAGAAGGCATTGTGGTATGACCGCATCCAGCGGACCTTTACCGATGACGGGAAGGGGGGAGGCCATGCGTTGTCGAAAGGATTCATCTACGCTCCCGGGGACTGGAAAGACAATTTGCTCAAGACCTTTCTGTTTCACTACCCGGGCCGTCGCGAGACGATGGCGATGGTGGACCGGTTCTTTCAGCAGGCACAACGCCGGCTGAATACGCCACCAGACGCAGAGGAACACGAGCGGCTGAATGGAAGCGAGCAAGTAGCATCGCTGAGCATATTCTTCTCCATCACCACGCCGGCCTACGAACGCGTGGGCCTACTGAGCTGGAGGCTGAAAACGCACGAGACCGCCACCATCACGTTGCTGGCGGTCCAGCGGTATTTCCAGGCGAACGGGAGCTATCCTGACAGCCTGGACCAATTGATGGCGCGAGGCTACCTGAAGGAGCCGCCGAAAGACCCGTTCGGCCCAGGGCTGCTCACCTATCGGAAGACGGACACCGGATTCCTCCTCTACAGTTGGGGTGCGAATCGCCAGGACGACGGCGGGCAGTTGGGCACGGGCAGCCAGGGCCAACCCCGCATGTGGGCGGACAACGGCGACTGGGTCTTTTGGCCGATCGGGGAGCCGTAGAGCAATTGTCACATGCCACCCGGAGAACGCCGGCTTCTCGCACACCCTGTGAGAGTCGTAGCGTCCACTTTCAGGAAATCCTTGAATTCCCCCGTTTAGGGTCCTACCATACTCCCTTGTGGATCACGTAGGATGGGCTTCAGCCCATGCGGACAGTCACGGATCCGCGCGAAAACCGCATGGGCTGAAGCCCATCCTACGGGTCCGTGTGGCACTCGGAGTCCGGCATTTTGGGTTAGGGGAGATCACGATGAGTAGTGGACGGTGTCCCTTGCATTGTCACGAGGGCCAGTGCGTCAGTCGGCGCGGGTTTCTCAAGGGTTCCACGGCGATCCTGGCGGGGTCGTCTTTTCTGGCCGGGTGCTCATCGCTGAGCCAGAATCACGCTGCCTCGCACCCGATCCGGCAATGTGGGCCGGCGTCGAAGTGCCGGCCCATGCTGTGGGCGGCCTTCGTGCGACGGCAGGGCGAGTACGGCATGCTCTGGCCCGGGGCGGTGTACGATGGCGAGGCCGCGCGCACGATGTATGCCAGGAAGGTGACCGAGACCGTCTCGAAGCTCGGCGCCCAGCTCAGTTTGCGGCCGGAGCCGATTTACAGTCTGGCCGAGGCAGACGCCTGGATCGCCCAGGCCCAGGAGGCCAAGGCCGATGGGCTCGTCCTCGTGATGCTGGATCGGCAGCAGCACGCCTGGCCGACCGCGAAGAAAGTCGCGCAGAGCAAGATTCCGTCGATCATCTACTCCCCGCTGGGGACTTCCTTCACGACGAATACGATTGACCTTGCCGAGACTCCCGGATGCGTGGTGTACTCGACCGACGACTTCAGCCAGGCGGCCTATGGCATGAAGATGCTCTGTGCGGCGGCCAAGATGCGCCGGACGTGCTGCGTCGTCATCAAAGGCGACAAGCGCTACGATGTGACGCTGGCGGATACCGGGATCAACCTGCGGCATGTCCCGGCCTCGTCGTTCATCGAGGAGTACAACGCCACGCCGGATAGTGATGAGATCTTGGCGATGGCGGACGAGTATATGCACCGGGCCCGGCGCCGGATCGCCGCCACCCGGCAGGATGTCGTCAACGGGCTCAAGAGCTACTATGTCGCCGGCAAGTTTCTCGAACGCGAGGGCGGTGATGCGATCACGATGGATTGTCTCGGGGCACTCGGCAAGATCCCCGTGAGTCTGCCCTGCATCGCGTGGTCGCGGATGAACGACGACCGCATCCCGGCGGCCTGCGAAGCGGACTACGGGGCGGTAGCGTCGCACGTGATGGTCCAGTACCTGTTCGACCGGCCGGGCTTCCAGCAGGACCCGGTGGCCGATACGGCGGATAATACGATCATCGGGGCACACTGCTGCTGCGCCACGAGATTGAACGGCTACGATAAGCCGCCCGAGCCGTTTGACATCAAGCACCACCACGGCAACCGGGACGCCGTGCCGCGGGCCCTCTGGCGAAAGGGCCAGCGGGTGACCAATATCGACCTGCTGCCGGGCGACGCCCAGACGCCCTCGACCGTCCTGATCTCCGCCGGTACGGTGGTTGACAATATGGAGGTCCCGCCCAGCGGCGGCTGCGTCGTCTCCGTGAAGGTGAAGTTCGACGGTGGCCAGGAGGTCCTGAGCTTCCCGGGCTTTCACCAGATCTTCTTCTACGGCGACTACAAGGAGCAGATGAAGGACTTCTGCCAGCTTTGCGGCTTCAAGGCCCAGGTGGTGTAGAAGCAAAGAAGTTTCAAGTGTGAAGTGTCAAGTTTGAAGTGCTGGATTGGGAGGAGCAGGGATCGCGTCTTCTCACTTCCAACTTCCCACTTCAAACTTCTTCACAAGGAGTGGGGTATGAGAAGCTTAGGTTGTGGGATTGTTGCTTGCATTTGTGCTTGTACGTGCCTTTCGTTCGGCCAAGCGCAGGACTTCACCGCCGTGCGGGCCGAGGTCGATTTCTCCAAGCATGTCCGCGATTGGGACGGATTCGGCGTCAATTATGTCGAGGTGGCCCAGTCCGTCGACTACGCACAGGACCCGCAGGAATACGGGGGCTTTAGCCTGCTGACGGAGGACGAGCGTCAGCAGATTGTGGACATGGTCTTTGGCGATGAGGGCCTCCAGCCCGGCATTGTGAAGATGTTCCTCGACCCGCTGCACCAGCGCGAGCCCGGCGGCGAGTTCGATCACGAGACCACGACCCGATGGATGCGGTACTTCGTCCGGGAGGGCCTGAAGCGGACCCGCGCCCGAGGCGACGATCTGACGATCCTCACGACGCTGTACGGCCCGCCGGCCTGGGCGACGAAGCAGAAGTTCCTGCGCGGGCGTGACCTCGACCCGGCCCGCAAATACGACCTGGCCAGATACATGATCGACTGGGTTCGATACTTGCGAGAGGACCAGAAGCTGCCCGTCAAGTACCTGTCGCTGCACAATGAAGGCGAGGACTGGATGCGCTGGCCCGCCGACGGCGAGAGCGGCAATATCGGCACGGGGCACGACTACAACCTCTTTTGGCCGCCGGAGCAGGTGGTCGATTTCCTCAAGTTCCTGCGGCCGATGCTGGATGCGGCCGGGTTGCAGAAGGTCGGCATCGCGCCGGGCGAGTGCACGAACTGGTACCGCTTCAGCGCCTGGGGCTACGCCGACGCGATTGCCGACGACGCCGGGGCCTTGGCGAATCTGGGTCTGATCACGTCCCACGGTTTCTACGGCGGCACTTACGGCCGCTGGTTCGGCGAGCATCGCAGCCTCGGGACCGACATCCTCCGCGAGAAGCGGCCCGAGCTCCATGCCTGGGTAACCTCCACAAGCTGGAGCAAAATGGATGCGGCCAACCTCAAGGAGATGCACGGCAACATCTACACGGCCAAGGTCAACGGGATTACGCCCTGGGCGTGTGTCCAACGGCCCGCGAAGTGGGTCGGCGGCGACCCGAATCCCGGCACCGCCTTCCGCGTGAGCGAAGACGGCGCCTACGAGGTTCTGCGGGGCTACTACTATTATAAGCAGGTCGCCCGCGTCGGTCAGCCGGGGATGGCGGTGGCCTGGACCTTTGCCATGGACTCCGAGGTGGGCGCGATTGCCTTTGCCCGCAACGGCACCAGGCACCCCGACGCCTTCGTGCTCGTCAACATCGGCAAGGACAACAAGCGGGTCGCGGTGAGGGTGCTCGGCAGCGGCAGCGACACATTCGAGGCCTTTCGCACGACGGACGAGAAGGACCGCTACGACCTCGTTGGACGGCTCGCTTTGGAGGACGACACCCTCGTTTACGAGGCCCCAGGGCAATCGGCCACCACTTTCTTTGCCAAGTGAGCCAAGGCTAACCACACCTCGGTGCTCGACGACATCAAGACCCTTGGGGCGGGCAGGGTCTGCTTCGGCAGCGATACCCCCTTCGCCCTGATGCACGTCTGTGTCGCCGAGTACAACGCCTTGCTCGACGGTGAAGTCACGCTGGAGGAGAAAGCCCAAGTCATGGGTGGAAACATTCTCCGCCTACTGAATCGCGGCGCGTAAGTGCGTCATCGCCGCTCGCCTGCCCAGAACCTTTGCAGGAGGTCGCCCAGGTCTATTCCTTCGGCCCATGGTTCCGCAACAGCTCGACGATTTCAGCGTGACGGACGCGGAGGATGAATGGACACCGGTTGTGAGCGACAGGGCAGAGATCATCGCCCGTGGCAATGAGCGGCTCTGCTCTACTCCTGTGGCCGTCTCGGCCTGTTCGTGGGACAGGGTCAGCAGCGTTCAACTTTCCTTGGGCTGCCTGACCCAGATCACGGTCAGAATCCGCCAGTGTCCATCTTCTTTAATCAAGGTCCGGAATTGGCGGCTCTGCTTTGTCAGTGTCTTGTCATCGGGGTCGCGACTGCCGTACTTGTCAAAAGCGGCCCATGCCAGGTTTCCGCCAATGCTGATGGAGAGGTTCCTGTATTCCCAATCGCTTAATGGCTGCGGATCTACCGTAAAGAGACCCCGATAGAATTTTTCCAGGTTCTCCCAACCGACGTGTTCATATACGTAACCATCCTCGCTTATCCCAATCCACGCGCTGTTGGGCTTGTGTGCCCATGCAGCGACAAACGGATTCCAATCTCTGGCGCGAAGAGCCTTGAATTCGTTGTTGATCACCGACCGTATTGCCTGCTCCTCTGCCTGCGTACCGATCTGCTCTTCCGAATAGAGCAGTCCGACCGACACGAGTGTGCCGACGCCGATCAGAGCAAGACTATTTCTCAACATGGTAATCTCCTTTCATTCGGCTCTTGTTTTCCAGCTAGTACCCATCAGACAACATTTCGTGGCCTCAGCGCGGGCCATCGAAACAGGGAGAGCAATGGCCCAGTATTGCCCCGGTCTCTCCCATATCTCGTAAACTGTGGCATGTCTCGGACCAGTCGACACGTTTGCGGTCCTGCTATTCTTTCGCCCCGTGTTTGCGCAGCACGTCGGCGATTTCGGTGTGGCCTTTTTGTCTCGCCAGAAACAAGGGCCTTCTGCCTGCGTCATCTTGGGCGTTCACCTCCGCGTCCTGGCTGACTAGAGCCTCCACCGCATCTTTTCGTCCCGAATCGGCTGCCCTGTGAAGCGGGGTGCGCGACTTGGCGTCCTTGGCATTTACGTCCGCACCCTTGCTGAGCAACAGTCTTACCATGTTATCATTGGTCCAGGCTGCCTCGTGCAAGGGTGTCCCTCCGTCCGAATCCCTGACGTTGACATTAGCGCCCTTTTCGACAAGCAGTGTAGCAATCGATTCATCTTCCTCCAATACAGCGCAGACAAGCGGTGTTTGTCCTTCGTGGTCCTTTGCATTAACGTCTGCGCCCCTGGCGATGAGAAGCTCGACCGTGCTCCTACGGGCCCAAGATGCCGCTTGGTGAAGAGGCGTCCCACGCTTAGGCGATGTCGCATTGATGTCAGCCCCCTTGTCTAACAACAGGCGTGCCACCTCGTCATGGCCTCGCTCAGCGGCATAATGTAGGGGTGTCATGCCGTCTTGGCACCTATCATGGAGATCAGCCGCACTGGTTAAGAGCAGCATCATTACGTTCGTATAGCCATGCATGGCTGCGAGGTGCAGGGCTGTTCTGCCATGACTGTCTCTTGCTCTGATGTCTGCCCCTTGGCGGATCAAGAACCTCACCATCTCAGTCTGTCCTCCGTTGACGGCAGCATGCAGGGGCGTGCTGTTGCAGTCGTCTCTTGCGTTCACACCTGTTCCCTGTTCGAGGCACGCACGCATCTTTTGCTCATCTCCAAGGAAACCAGCCAGATGGATAGCAGGCAGCTTGGCCCCTCCTGCCACAAGCAATTCAACAATCGTCCTGCTGTCATCGCCACGCTCGATCATGGCGGCATACAATGGGGTTTTACCTTCCCAGTCCTTTAGATCGAGTCTTGCACCTGCCTCGATGAGTATCCGGACTACCTCCCTATGGCCTTGCGTGGCAGCTCGGTGCAGAGGGGTCGCTCGGCTGGCCGGCGAAGCATTGACATCCGCACCTTTGCTGATGAGCAATCGGACTATGTGCTCATGGCCATTTGCAGCGGCGATATGCAGTGGCGTATGCCCTGAGAATTTCTGTGTTGCGTTTACCTCGGCGCCATGAGCAATGAGGATCTCCACCGTTTCGGTATAGCCCTTGCTCACCGCATAGAATAAAGGCGTTGTACCGAACGGGTCCGTGTCCGGTGCGTTGACATTGGCACCGGCGGCGAGAAGTGATTTGACCTGCTCAATATCGCCGTCCGTCGCTGCCCGGTGGAGAGACTCGGCTGGCTTGGCGTCAACTGCTCCGGCAGAGGACTCGTCTTTCGCCCCGCGCTTCCGCAGCAGTTCGACGATTTCGCTGTGTCCCCTCTTTTCAGCCATGGACAAGGGCGTGTTACCTTGGTTGTCCTTTGCGGTTGCGTCCGCACCATTTTTCAGCAAGAGCATGACTATATCTGTGCGACCACGACCGGCCGCACCATGTAACGGAGTCATACCCCCCTTGTCCCTTGTATTAACATCTGCGCCTTTCCCAATCAGAAGTTCCACGAGATCACTCCAACCGTTGTTGCATGCCAGGCGCAACGCTGTCCATCCGGAATCGCCCTTGGAATTGACATCTGCGCCTCGGGAAATCAGGAATTCGACCATGTGTTGCGAGTGAATTGCCAAGTCCAGAGGTCGGATGCCGCCATTGGCCTTTGCATTCACGTCGGCACCTTTGGTGATGAGGAAATCAGCCACCTCAGTGGTGTCCGCGAAAACCGCCCAATGAAGGGCCGTGCGGCCTATTCCATCCTTTGTGTTGACATCGGTTCCGTCTTCGATGTATCTCTTAACCTGAGTCAGATCTCCCCGACAGGCGGCCGTGTGGATGGTGTCAGGGTAGTTCCCCCTGGTGACAAGCAGATGGACCGCGTCTTTTCTGCAATTCCAGACGGCGAAATCCACAAGTGTCCAGCCATCCTTATCCTTTTTTTCATTGATGTCAGCTCCGTTGGAGATTAGCAGCTCGATCATGTCCATGCTGCCATCCATGATCGCCCATTTCAGGACCGTCCAGCCGTGACGATCTTGTGCGTTGACATCGGCTCCTTTTCGAATAAGCAGTCTAAAAGCGTTGACGTTCTCGTGGCGGATCGCAATGCGCAGCAGAGTAGAACCATCTCCATCTCTCGCATCGATGTTGGCGCCCTTGGCGAGCAATAGGTCTGCTATGTCCGCACGATCCTGTGTCGCGGCATAGTACAACGGCGTACACCCAAGCCAATCTCTTGCGTCGACATCGGCTCCCTTCTCGATGAGAAAGGCCACGATGTCTTTCTCACCTCCACTTGCCGCCGCATGAAGAGGGGTGAAGCCAAGACTATCCTTGGCACGGATGCTCTCGCCCGAAATCAGAAGACTCTTGACCTTCTCCCGATCTCCCATGTACGCCGCCAGAAGTGGAGGAGGAAGTTCGGCACCGTGTTTAACAAGTAGTCTCATGACGTCCTTTCGTCCAGTGGAATTGCTGGTCATCGCGTGGTACACAGGTGTCCCGCCCAATTTGCCCCCTCCCCAGTCCTCCTTCGCATTGATATCCGCACCTCTGGAAATTAGCAGTTCTGCTGCAGCTACCCGCCCATGTAGGGCGGCCAGATGGAGTGGTGTGTGCCCATTCGGGTCCTTTGAATCGATATGAGCACCCTTTGAGATGAGCGATTTGACCTTCTCGACGTCGCCGGCAGCCGCAGCCTGGTGCAATGACTTAGTTGGTTGCTTCTTCTCTTTTCCAGCGGAGGTCTCTTCTTTCGCCCGGCGTGTCTTCAAGGACACCTGCCATATGTCCACGTCGTCGCCGCCACCGATACTACCGTGCCGGTTCGATACGAAGTAGAGGGTAGAACCGTCGCTCGAGATATGAGGGTTGTACTCACCATCCGGACTGTTGACCGTTGGGCCGAGATTGACCGGATTGCCCCAGGGATCGTCCTTGGTCTTTCGGGTTGTCACCCAGATATCAGTGCCACCGAAGCCGGGACGGTCTGAGAGGAAGTACAGAGACAGCTCGTCCGTAGAGATCGAAGGCGAGGTATCAGCGTCCGGACTGTTGACGGTTGGGCCGAGGTTGACCGGCGTGCCCCATGGATCGTTCTTGCTCTTGCGCGTTGTTACCCAGATGTCCTCTCGACCGAAACCTCCAGGCCGAGCCCCAGTGCCGATATGCTCAGAGAAGTACAGGGACAAACTGTCAGCGGAAATACTCGGCTTGTTTTCGGCGGCGGCACTGTTGACCTTCGGGCCGAGATTGACTGGCGCGCCCCAAGCGTCGCTCCTTGTTGCCCGCTCGCTTACCCAGAGATCGTAACCACCGCATCCACCAGGCCGGTTTGACATGAAGTAAAGCTCCAAGCCGTCGGCGGATACGCACGGGGCTCCTTCAAACGCGGGACTGTTGATGGGTAGTCCGAGATTGACCGGCGCACCCCAAGGATCATCTCTTGTTCTTCGCGTTGTCACCCAGATATCAGCATTACCGAGACCACCGGGTCGCCGTGAGAGAAAGTAGAGCGACAGCCCATCGGCCGAAGTGTACGGGTCCCACTCGTAAGCCGAACTGTTGACCGTTGGCCCAAGATGGGTGGGATTGCCGAAGATGCGATCTGCATCCACACCTTCGGTTGTTGGCCGATTTTCCGCTTTGACGGTCAGGACTACGGTTGTCGGGACCGATAGCAGAGCCGTCAAGACAACAACCGCCGCCACAGGCAAACTGGGGTGCTTGTAGAATTTCTTTCCTGGCGTTAACATGGTTCTTATCCTTTCTTCGATATTCTTGGCTGGCCCGGCTACGGCCAACGATGGGACGGGCCGGGTGGATTCTTGTGCCTGGATCAGGGTGCTGACGATGGCCGAACTGTAGTCCTTCGGCCTGGCGCCCAGATGGGCGATAGCCATCTCGTCGCAGCATTGTTCTCGCTCGCGGCGGATTCTCTGGTTCGCCCACCAGACGAGCGGGTGGAACCAGAAGATCCCCTGCGCGATGATTTGCAGGATGTTGACCGCCGCATCGAACCGCAGGACGTGGCTGATCTCGTGGGCGAGAATGTCCCTGCGATGTTCGTCGTCGTCCATCCTGGCGAAACGGTTTGGCAGGTAAATATCTCCACGAAGGATGCCCCAGACGAACGGCTGGCCGACACCCTCGATGAGCCACACACGCGGCGGGCGCTTTACGCGGAGCGACCGGAAGGTCTCATCGAAAGAGTCTCCCGATGTTCGTGGTAGCGTGCGCCGTTCCCGCCGCAGCCACAGGATGGTCCGGACAGCCTTGGTCAAAGCGATGCACGTGAACACAGCCACGCCGGCCAGCCACCCGACCGCAAGCCATTGCCGCGTGGCCAGGTGCAGCGGCTCCTGTGCCGCAGAAGTCGGTGTTGGCGGCAATCTCTCTTCAACCGATGTTTGCGCCATTTCCTCCTGCGGCGGGGTGGTCGAAATGATCGAAGCCACGGCGGGTGGTCCCCTTTCAGGCAACACGGCCAGGGGCACTTCCACAACGGGCGGGGTCAGGCACTTGGCCAGCACGAGCAGCCAGAGCAGGTACCGCACGTGCGCACTTCGGTTTCGCAGGGCCCAGGATGCCAATCCCACGGCAACGACCAGAAGTGCAATCTGCCAGCTTTGCCTCCACAGGTAGTTCGCGATGGTCGTCAGCAACGATTCCATAGGTACGCCCTCCGAAATATGGGTTGCCTATTCCTTCTCAATCAGCCGCTTGAGAGCTTCGATATCCTCGGCAGTGATCTTGCCGTGCTCCGCCAGATAGTGCATGAGCGGAATCGGATCGCCCCCGAACAGGCGGCCCAGAAAATCGTTCACGGACCTTCCGATGACATCCTCACGTTTGGTCGCCGTGTAGAACACGTGCGCCTTGCCCTCCGTCCGATGTTTCAGATAGCCCTTTTTCTCCAGCCGTCGCAGCCAGGTCTGGACCGTGGCGTAGGCGATGTTCCGTTCCGCGGGAAGGCTATCGCACACTTGTTGCACGGTCGCCTCGCCCACCTGCCAGACCAGCCGGAGGATTTCCGTCTCCGCCGGACTGGTGTTGCGCAACTCACGCTTGGTCATGACAAATCTCCTTTTACAGATGTACAAGCACGATATCGTACATTTGTACAAGGTGTCAACGAAAAAAAGAAAAAAAAATTCTGTTTGGATGTCGATTGTCTGAGGAGCGGGGGCAACGCTGAGGGACAGAGCCCATGTCATGGGCAGGAATTTGCTGCGGCTGCTGGGTATGCCGGGCTGATCGCGGGCAAACCAACACCCCTCCCGCGTTATCGGCCCGGTGGGCCGATAATCAACCGGGTATCATAGGGGATCTCTGGGATGCAGAAGGAAGGAACCTCGCAGGCGATACAAGTTCTTATCTACGCCTGCGTTGTGTTCAGCGATCGGGAAGGTCCGTCCGTTTAAATCCTGGGGATGCGCTGGGCTTTTCGCATGCGTCGGCGTTCCCGCTCCGACGGCTTTTCATAGTAGGCCGTTCGCTTCATATCGCGGATCAAGCCCTCTTTCTCGCACAGCTTTTTGAAGCGCCGAATCATCTGCTGAACGGACTCGCCGGATCGCATCTTCACCTTTAGCACTCTGGACTCCTTAATCTTGTGCCCTGTTTCCGACCTCAAACAAATGCAGCCACACCACGTATATGTTTCGTCATATAGCGCGAAACCGTTAAGATAACACACTCTTCACCTGCTTTCAAGCTCAAAAATTTCCGACGTAATTCTTGACGGGTTCTTCAGCCGCAGGGGCCTATTTCTATGGGACCACAGGGTCCCAGGGACCGATAGAACCTGCAGGGGCTTGAATCGGGCCGAGAATGCGGTATAGTGCCTATGGATTTAGTTAGGAGGTCTAATTTTCCTTGGAGAACTCACGGCATACGCTGACAGTCCGGAAAGAGCGAGCCATCCTTGTGGGCGCGATCTTGCGAGGCTCGGACGGTGGGGATGACTTGGCGGAATTGACCGCGCTGGCCGAGAGTGCCGGTGCGGTGGTTGTGGACCGATTCCAGCAGAAGCTGCGCACCATCCATCCTTCCACGTACATCGGCAAAGGCAAGACCCTTCAACTCGCCGAGCGAGTCCAGCGTTTCAAGGCCGATGTCATCATCTTCGACAACAACCTATCGCCGGCCCAGGTTCGCGAGTTGGAGAAGATCCTCGCGGCCAAGGTGCTGGACCGCAGCGAGTTGATCCTCGACATCTTCGCCACCCGGGCGCAGACCAAGCAGGCCAAGCTGCAGGTTGAGCTGGCCCAGTTGGAATATACCTATCCCCGCCTGGCGCGGATGTGGTCTCATTTGGACACGGTGACCGGCGCCAGCGCCGGTCCTTCGGCCGGCGCGATCGGCACCCGCGGCCCCGGCGAGCAGCAGTTGGAAATCGACCGTCGGCTGGTCAGCAAACGCATCAACGAGCTTCGGCACGAATTGGCGGGGATCGACCTTCGCAAGCTCCGTGAGATCAAGGGCCGCAAGGACTTCTTCCAGGTCTGCATCGTGGGCTACACGAACGCCGGCAAAAGCACGCTTTTGAACGCTCTCACCGACGCGGGCGTGCTGGCGGAGGATCGGCTCTTCGCCACGCTTGACACGCGGACGAGGAAGTGGACGCCGGCCCGGGGGGTGGAGATCCTTCTGAGCGATACCGTCGGGTTCGTGCGGAATCTGCCGCACCAGCTTGTGGAGTCGTTCAAGGCGACGCTGGAAGAGGCGGTCAACGCCGATCTGCTGCTGCACGTGATCGACGTGGCCAACCCGGAGGTCATGGGCCAGATCGAGTCGGTCAACCAGGTCCTGTCGGAGATCGGCTGCGGCGCCAAACCGGTGCTGGAGCTGTTCAATAAGGTCGATGCCATCAAGGACGTTGGCCCGCTGGAAACGCTCCAGACCCTTCGTCCGGAGGCGGTGGCCATCTCCGCCAAGACCGGTCTGGGCCTGGATGAGCTGCGCCGCAAGATCATTCAGCACTACAAAGGCTGCGAGATCGTGGTCCGCGTCACCAGCCGCCTTTCCGACGGCAAGGTGCAGAGTTTCCTCCGCGCCCACGGCGAGATTGTCGGCGAGCAATACACCGACAGTACGGTCGTCCTCGACGTGCGCATGGGCCAAAGACAACTGCCCGACCTCGAACGCCTCCGCCCGGACACGCTGGAAGTCATCCAAGGCTAAGAGGCCCTCGACACCCAGTTCTCTACTATTGGAGTAGGCTAACTCATGCTGCCGAAAACAGAGTGGAAATGGTTAGTTCAGTACTGGCGGTTGGCGCAAGAGGATCTTCAGGGACTTGTCTTATTCCCGCAGGGGCATTGTGTTTCCGAGGCAGAGGCTGAAGCACGGAAACGCCTGCTCAAGCGAGGATTGCTGGAAACAAGGCGGCCTGGCTACGCCGACACGGGCGTGTTGGATCAACTCAATGTTCCCTATTTGGCCTTCACACTCTCCGGAGAGGACGAAGCGAGAGTCTATAGTAGTTGGTTCTGGCGAAGTGGCCGTTGGTATTGTGATCATTTGCGTCACCATTGGCTCTTGAACGTGCTGAGTTTTCTCTTAGGTGTCTTGGGAACGGTAATGGCCCAGTGGCTCAGTAAGACGTGTGGGCTGGGTTCTTGATTCTGCACGGCGTTGAGGGATCTGTGCAAGACGCCACGTCATTCCATTTGGCTTGGACGCATCCGTGCGCCGGGTGGCACGGCCAAACTTGTTTGACCGTGCTTGCCCCGTTCCATTCCCTGGCGTAGGAAGACATGCTCAAGGCGAGTCTGAGCGCGGCACCCAGCACCGGAATGGGAAACCTCCAGAATTCTCCTTGAAACTTTGGCAGGGACTCTCTCGCACATCTTCACGAGGCAATTCCTGATTTCCCGTCTTTCGCAGCACCGCGAGACCTGCGGGCCGTATCTACCAGCGCTTTTCAACTCTGGCGGAAGCGTGTGGCACGTCGCCGGCGGTCGGTCCGCACTTGGATCGGTCGCGGGGGAGATTCGTTGCACGAGTACGTACCATGTGTGAGGGGTGCAAACATGAAACTCAGGGACTGGACTATTCCCGCGGTTCTCCTGTTGGGCTGGGTGCGATCATGGAATGGGAAAACGACTTGAAGGAGCAAGTCCGGGGCATTCTGGAGTACCTGCGGCAAAGCGAGTCGCGTCCGGCGCGGTTCGGCGTGGTGGAGTCGGTCGGGTACTGTCCGTCCAGCGGATACTACTGCACGATCGAGGGCGTCGATAAGGTGCTTGCTACGGGCGACAGGATCGGCCGCATTCGGGTCCTGAAGATCGACCCGGAAAAGGTCGAGTTCGCTAAGGACGGGACCACGTGGGCGTAAGCCCTGGGCGCCTCCGCACAGTCATTTTGGGACTGAATCGAGATCACCTTGCATAACGCCATGATTGACTTCTTAACAGGGCATGGTTTTAATCGCAGCCAAGGCTCGCAGTGCGAGATGAGCCGAAAGAAGTAATCAAGGATTGAGGTGGTCATGGAGACCGGCGGATACGGGAACGTCGCGATTATCGGCGACGGCGGCATGGGGAGCGTGCTGTCGATTCTCCTGTGTGAAAAGGGCATCGTCACGCGGATGTGGGGCTACGATGCCGAGCAGTTGGCCCAGATCAAGGGCCGACGGGAGAACTGGAAATTCCTGCCGGGCTACCGGCTACCTGAGTCGCTGGTCTTCGAGTCGCGTGACGACCGCGCGCTGGCCCAGGCCCAGTTGATCGTCTCCGCCGTTCCCTGCCAGTACATGCGAAGGGTCTGGCACCGGCTGGCCAAGCACGTGCCGGTTGGTGTGCCGATTGTCTCCGTGGCCAAGGGGATCGAGAACGACACCCTGCTTCGGCCGACGCAGATCATTTCCGACGTGCTCGGTGAGAGAACGGCCTTAGCGGCATTGAGCGGGCCGACTATTGCGGACGAGCTGGCCCGGCGGCTGCCGGCCACGGCTTGCGTGGCGGCCCAGGACGAGGCCCTCGCCCGGAAGGTCCAGTACACGTTTACCTGCCCGTGGCTGCGCGTCTACACGAATACGGACCTGACCGGCGTCGAGCTGGCCGGGGCCATGAAGAATGTGATTGCCATTGCGGCGGGCATCATCGACGGCGTCGGCGCCGGCGACAATGCCAAGGCGGCCCTGCTCGCCCGGGGCCTGGCGGAAATCACGCGTCTGGGGTTGGCCATGGGGGCGCGAGAATCGACGTTTGCGGGCCTGACCGGCTTGGGGGACCTCGTGACGACGTGCATTTCGCCGAAAGGCCGCAACCGCTCCTTCGGCGAGAGGATCGGCGGCGGCCAAACGATGGAGCAGGCCCTGCAGGCGACCGAATCGGTCGTCGAGGGGGTTTCCACATGCCAATCCGTAGCGGCCCTCGCGGCTCGGCACGGGGTCGAGATGCCGATCACGCGGGCAGTCTATGAAGTGCTCTTCAAAGGCAAGCCTGTGCACACGGCCATCGAGGACTTGATGAGCCGCCGGCTCAAGCCAGAGTGTGAGGTCAACGTCCTATAACCAAGACCGAGGGCAGAAGAGAGGAAGGTAGGAACGAAAGAAGGTAAGAACCTGCGTCCTGCCTTCTCAATCTTCTGAAGCTCTTGGCTTTCCTGTCGTCCTCTGTCCCATCTCTTTTGTGCCTCCTATTATCGGGCGAAGATTCGCCCCGACTTGACCACGTCCGCGCTGTCTTCAAATGCCACGGGCGGCTTTTGGTCCCGCACCAATCCATTCATATACTCTAATTGACGCCGCTTGGACTGGCGAGGGGCTTCCAAACGCCGTGTCTTGCGTGGGGGCCCCGGACACAGGATGGCGAAGGGTCGAGGACAGCAGTCAATATCGTCGGGCCGGTTACCAAAGAAAGGGGAGCCGAAAGGTAGTGTGAAATGATCGTAGCCTCTCAGCATCACGGTCTCAGCAGGCGGGCATTTCTTAGGATAGGTTAGCCTCGTATGTTTGGATTCGGCAAGAAACAGTCACATGTGATCGGGGTCGATTTGGGCAATGATTGCCTGAAGATGGCCCAATTGGCCAACGGCACGGAAGAAACGCACCTGATGGCCGGCCAGTACGTCAGCCGTCCCGCCGACATTACGCCGGGAACGGCGCGCTGGCAGCGCTGGGCGATCGAGGGGCTCCGGGAGGCGGCGGCCAACGGGAATTTCAAGGGCAAGGACGTCGTGGCGGCCCTGCCCGCCAACGACGTCTTCATCGACCACCTGAAATGGCCGAAGAAATTCGACGGCAGAATCGAAGACGCTCTCTTTGCCAAGGTCCGGCAGAAGCTGCCCTTCGAGCCGATTGAGAAGAACACGATGATCAAGTACATTCCGGCGGAGCAGGATGGCTTGATCGTGCTGGCGACGGAGCGGACCGTGATCGACCATCATCTGGCGATCTACGAGCGGGCGGGCCTGGTGATCCACTCGATCGGCGTCTGGCCGGTCGCCTTGGCGCAGTGCTACGCCCAGTTCTTCGGCCGCCGCAAGTCGGACCTGGAGGCCGTCGTCCTGCTGCTCGACATTCAGCCGGAGTGCACCAACATGGTGATCAGCCGGCACAAGAATCCCCTGTATGCGTGCTCCGTGCCGGTAGGCGCCCGGCATCTCAAGGACGAACCGGCCGTGGGCCGGCTCGTGATGGAGCTGACGGCCGGCCGGCGCGAGTTCCTCGCGCTGTACAAGAACGTCCAGATCGAGCGATTGATCTTCCTCTCGGGATTGGCCGTGGAGGCAGAGGTCTACCGCACCATCGCCAAGCAGTTGGAAGTGCAGGCGCAGATGGGGGATTGCATGGCGGCCGTCGAAATCCGGGACCCGGACCGCTTCGGCCTGGAGCGGCGTAACGGCACGGCAAGCTGGGCCCTGGCGTTTGGGCTGAGCCTCAGTTGATGGAGTGGTAGGGTGGGGCTTGCCCCACCAAAGCCCGCGTGGCGGGAAGAAGCGGTGGGGCAAGCCCCACCCTACGGAGACTGAGAACCTCGGAGACAAGTGCAATGTCCAACATCAACTTCGTACCGGATGATTACATCCAGAGCAACGAGTCCCGCAGGGCGAATCTGATGTGCCTTGTCCTGTTCTCGGTCGTGATGGCGGCCTTGGGCGGCTCTTCGGTGGCGATCCGGATCCGGCAGCGTGCCTGCCTTGCTGACGAAGCGCGCGTGAACGCCGAGATGGCACAGAAGGAGGAGTTCATCAAGCAGTTCGATGACCTGCAGACCAAGCGCAGAGCGATGATGCGCACGGCCCTGACGACGGCGGAGCTGCTCGAGCCGGTCCCACGCAGCGTGCTGCTGGCCTCGCTCACGAACAATTTGCCGCCGGGCGTGTCGTTGGTCCGGCTCGACATGATCCAAAAGGAAGCGCCGAAATCGGCGGCGAACCAGCCGGCGAAAACCAAGTACGAGGCGGCCCAGGAGAAAGGCGGTCCCGAGCCGGACGCCAGGCTTTCCTCGGAGAAGCTGCTGGAGACGCGTATGGAGATCGAGGGGATCGCACCCAGCGACCTCCAGGTGGCGGCCTATATCGAGCATCTGGGCAACTCTCTCCTGTTGGACAACGTGGCACTGGTGGAGTCGAAAGAGAAGAAGATCGAGGACACCAACTTCCGGCTCTTTAAGCTCACGGCCATGCTCAGCAAGGAGGTCCACCTGACGAAGGAGGACATCGATCGAATCCGAGCGAAGGCGGAGCAATCCATATATCAATTTTAGAGTGGGGATGGGCCATGACGAGCGGTTTGAGACAAGCCATATTCTTCGTTCTGCTGGTCGGCGTTGCGGCGCTGGGCTACCAGGGCATGATCAAGCCCGCCAACCGCAAGCTGGTGGAGGCCAAGCAGAAGCTGGAAGGCAAGCGGGCGAAACTGGCCGAATTCGAGCAGGCCAAAGCCAAGGCCGACGACCTCAACAAGCAACAGGCGCAGCTCGAAGAAGCCGTGCGGTTCTTCGAGAACAAGCTGCCCCCGACGAGCGAAGTGCACAAGGTCCTGGAACAGGTGACCGTCATCGCCCAGAAGCAGGGGCTCAAGCCCAAGACGATCCGGACCCTGGCGCAGAAGAACAACAGCGGCTACGTCGAACAGCCGATGAATATGAGGCTCGTGGGCAACTTCACCTCCTTCTATTCGTTCCTGCTGGAGCTGGAGAAGCTTCCGCGCATCATGAAGCTCCGGGAGCTCAAGCTGGAAAAGGAGAAAGAAGGTGAGGGGCAGATCGGGGCCGAGTTCATTGTGAGCATCTTCTTCCAGAACAAAGCTGCCTGACGATAGGGATGGAGTGGATTTATGCTGTCTTTCATGCGTGAACAGGAACCCCAAAACGCGGCGGACCGTCCCTCGGGGGGCCCGGACGCCCAGGATGGCCCTCTCCCGGACCCGTCCGGGCCGCAAGAATACCTCACCGTGGCAGCCAACAGCAAGAGCCTGCGCCGCAGCACGAAGCTGGTGGCCGTGCTGGTCGGCATCGGTTTGCTGTGTCTGCTGGTGATGATTCGCCGCAGCCAGCCCCAGGCCGCCTCCGCCGCCCCGGCCGTCGGGGACCAGACGAAGATCGAGGCTGCCATCAGCCGGCTCACCGGCGTCCGGTCGGAAATGGCCGGCCGCATGGACGAGATCGTCAAAAAGTTCTACGAGTTCTCGGACGTGGTCCAGGTGAAAGTGGAGGAGTTGGTGAAGAACCCGTTCGAGGTGGAAGGCTTCATGAAGGACCTCAAAACCGGGACGCCCATCGAGGACCCGCAGGCCCAGGCGGAGCTGTTGCGGCGCCAGCAACTGGAGCAGAAGGCCAAGACGCTCAAGCTGCTGAGCATCATGCGCTCCGAGCAGGGAGACTGCTGCATGATCAACGACCGGATCCTGCGGCCGGGGGACACCATCGAGGGGTTCAAGATCGTCCGAATCAGCGGCAACTCCGTCGAGCTCACGTGGCCGTCGAACGGGGCGTCCGAGGCCGGAACGTCGCCAACGGAAGAAATGAAGACTGTATTGAAGTTGTCGGACTAATGCTACGCTTCTTATCGCACCAGAAAGACAAGAGCAGAGGCCCGTCGCGGTCGAGCCGGCCGGGGCCGGACCCGGCGCGCACCGTCCCGATCTACCCGGACGACGAGCAGGTGCGCGGGCTGTGCGATCTATATTCCCCCGAGCCGACGAGCTGCACGCACGTGCGCGACCTGGCGGACGTCTTGCTCGAACTGGGGAAGATCACGGATGAGCAGTACGGGCGGCTGCGCCGGGAATCGATCGGACGGCCCAGAGTAGACCCGACGGCGTGGCTCCTCAAAGAGGGACTCGTCGGCGCCAATGACATCCTCGAAGCGAAGGCGAAAGTCAACGGCTTGGAGTTCCGCCGCCTGACGCCCGAGCAGGTGGACAAGCAGACGTTCCAGAAGCTGGAGCCGGACTTCATCAAGAGGAGCAACATCGTCCCGGTCGAGGTCGAGGGCAGCACGCTGCTCGTCGCGACCAGCGAACCGACGAACCTCTTCGCGTTGGAAGACGTCAAACGGCAGACCGGCATGGAGGTCCGCGCCTGCGTATGCCCGCCGGAGGACATCGCGGCGATCTGCGCGACGCTGCACGAGGAGCCGGCCGAGGTCGTTCTGGACGATATCATCAGCGATATGACCGAGGTCGAGGTCGTGCAGGATAAGGAGGAGGTCAGCGACGACCTCGAAAAGATGGCCGGCCAGTCGCCGGTCATCAAGTTCGTCAACTACCTGATCAGCAACGCCGTGCGCGAGGGGGCCAGCGATATTCACATCGAGCCCAGGGAAAAGCACACCAAGATCCGTTACCGCATCGACGGCGTTCTCTTCGATACGATGCAGGCGCCGCAGAAGATGCACCCGGCCATCGTTTCCCGCATCAAGATCATGGCCAATCTGGACATCTCCGAGCGGCGGGTGCCGCAGGACGGCAAGGTCTCCGCCATCGTCGGGAGCCGGGCGATCGATCTGCGCATCTCGATTCTGCCCACCAACCACGGCGAGAAGACCGTCATTCGTATTCTCGACAGCAAGTCCATCACGCGGGGACTCGAGCACGTCGGCATGGAGTCCGACGTCTGCCGGGTTTTCAAAGAGCAAGTGGCCCTGCCGCACGGGATCCTCCTCGTGACGGGACCGACGGGATCGGGCAAGAGCACCACCCTGTATTCGGCGCTGAGCGAGATGGACGGCCAGCGGCTGAACATCTCCACGGTCGAGGACCCGATCGAATATGAGCTGGATACCTGTAACCAGGTCCAGGTCAACGAGAAGACCGGGCTGACGTTCGCGGCGGCCCTGCGGAGCTTGCTGCGCCAGGACCCCGACATCATCATGGTCGGCGAGATTCGCGACAATGAGACCGCCCGCATTGCGGTCCAGGCGGCCTTGACGGGCCACCTGGTTCTGTCGACGCTGCACACGAACGACGCGGCGACCAGTATCACACGTCTGGTCAACATCGGGATCGAGCCGTACTTGATCGCCGCATCGTTGAACGCCGCCGCGGCCCAGCGGCTCGTCCGAAGAATCTGTCCCAAGTGCAAGGAGCCGTACAAGGTCTCCAAGGACCTGCGCAAATACATCGAACGGGCCGGCGGCAAGTGCAGCGAGATCGTCCACGGGGCCGGCTGTGACGCCTGCCGCGGCTCCGGGTACATCGGGCGCGCCGGCATTTTCGAGCTGCTGGTCATCGACGACAGGTTCCGCGACATGATTCACACGGATACCTCCGTGAGCAACATGCGCCGCGCGTTCCGGGACAGCGGCCGGGCCACCCTGTTCGATGACGGTATCAAGAAGGTGATCCAGGGGGTCACCACGATCGAGGAGGTCCTCCGCGTCACCGAGATCTACGGAGAGAACGAAGACGAAAAGGCTGTCGAGAACCAGAACTGAAATGACGAGGGGTGATGATGGACATCAAGACGATCTTGGCGGCGGCCATCGAGAACAAGGCCAGTGACGTGCACATCAATGTCGGCATGCCGCCGGTCCTGCGCAAGGACACGGAGCTGATCGACATGGATTGCCCCCCGGTGACGAACCAGGACGCCCGGGCCATGGTGCTGGCGATGGTGGGGCCGGAGAAGATGAAGAAATTCGAGGAGAACCGGGACCTGGACTTTTCCACGCAGGTGGCCAGCGGGCATCGCTTTCGCGTCAATGCCCACGTCCAGCGGGACACGTTTGCGCTCTCGTTCCGCGTGATTCCCAACCAGGTGGCCAAGATCGACGACCTGCACCTGCCGCCGATCGTCAAGGAGCTGACGGACCTGCCCCGCGGGCTGGTGCTCGTGACGGGCCATACCGGCTCGGGCAAAAGCACCACGCTGGCCTCGATGATCGGGCTGATCAACTCGCGCTACGGCAAGCGCATCATCACCCTGGAGGACCCGGTCGAGTACCTGATCGAGAACGAGCGGTGCATGATCGAGCAGCGGGAGATCGGCTCCGACTGCCCGAATTTCGCCTCGGGCCTGCGGCACGCGTTGCGCCAGGACCCCGACATCATCATGGTCGGCGAAATGCGCGACCTGGAGACGACCAGCTTCACGATCACGGCGGCCGAGACCGGCCACCTGGTGCTCAGCACGCTGCACACGATCAACGCCCCGCAGAGTATCGAGCGCATCATCGACATCTACCCGTCCGGTCAGCAGAACCAGATTCGGACCATGCTCGCGAACACCCTGCAGGCCGTGATTTCCCAGACCCTGTTCAAGCGGATCGATCAGCCGGGTATGGTGCCCTGCATCGAGATCCTGCTGTGCACCTCGGCCACGCGTAACTGCATCCGAGAAAACCGGATTTACGAGATCCCGAATATCATCGAGACCTCCCGGCGCATGGGCATGCAGACCATGGATGCCAGCATTGCCGAGATGTATTTCAAGGGCTTCATCGACCGGGATGAAGCGATTGTGCGGTCCAGCAATCCGGGGAAAATGGAAAAGACCCTGGCGGCCGCCGGCAAGATGAACGACGCGTCGCGGGCGGTGGTCGGCGCCGCCAAGTGACGGAGGGTGCACATGGCAACACAGACAGCACAAAAACTCGAGGGGACCGCCGTGGCCGAGACTTGGCAGGGGGCGAGTCACCGAAACTCCGGAGAAGGTCCGCGCCGATATGGGACGCCGGAAAGCACGGGGCGAGCGGACGGCTCGGTCATGGGCAAGCTGCGCGGGTTCCGCGTGGAGTTCGGCCCCGGCCGCAAGGACATCCTGAATTTCACCAGCCAGTTGGCCGTCATGATTCGCGCCGGCATCAGTCTCCAGGACGCCCTGGAGGGCATCGGCTCGCAGAACGACAACGCGAAGTTCAAGGCCGTCATTGGCGATCTGAAGCTGCGTATTGAGGAAGGCAACAGCTTCTCCCAGGCGCTGGCGGAGCACCCGCAGGTCTTCAGCAGCCTCTACATCAACATGGTGGCGGCGGCCGAAGCCTCCGGCTCGCTCAGCGACATGCTGCAAAAGCTGGCCGAGTATCTCGACCAGGAGGCGGAGACCCGCTCGCAGATCAAGAGCGCGATGGTCTATCCGATCATCATCGCCGTGATGGCGGTCTCGGTGACGATCTTCTTGCTGTGCTTCGTGCTGCCCCGCTTCACGACGATCTTCCGCGGCAAGGAGGACCTGCTGCCCCTGCCGACGGTGATTCTCATGGCCAGCAGCGCCTTCCTGCGGCACTGGTGGTACGTGATCCTCCCGGCCATCGGTGGTGGCCTGTGGGGCTTTTGCTACTTCGTCAACACGACGGTCGGACGCCGGTGGTGGGACAAGACCAAGCTGGTTCTGCCGCTGATCCGGACGCTGTGCCGGAGTCTCTACATCACCCGGGGCCTGCACACGATGGGCGTGCTGACGAAGGCGGGCGTGCCGATCCTCAACACGATCTCCATTACGGCTCACATCTCCGGCAATGTGCTCTACAAGGACATGTGGCTGAGCGTCTACGAGGAGGTGCGCCAGGGCAAGAAGATCGCGGCGGCGCTGGCCCGCTGCAACCTGATGCCCAGCAGCGTCGTCCAAATGATTCGAAGTGGCGAGGATTCGGGCAACATGGCGGAGGTCCTGCGGGATGTCTCTGCCTTCTATGCCCGCGAGCTCAAAACGGTGATCAAGACCGTGACGTCGATGATCGAGCCGATCATGATCGTGCTCATGGGATGCCTGGTGGGTTTCATCGCCATGAGTATCATTCTGCCGATCTTCAAGATGTCGAGCCTGGTCACGGGCAAATAAGGGCAAGTTGGAAGTGTGAAGTTTGATGTTTGAAGTGAGATGTCTGGCGGCAGTTCCTCCAACCGGGAATCAGAAATGAAAAATCAAACATCAAAAATCAAACATCAAGAATCCCCGAAGGGGTTCACGCTGATCGAGGTCCTGATCGCGACCGTCCTGATCGGCCTGTCCATCGCGGCCCTGGTCGGGGCGAACGTCTCGTTCTCCATGGCCAACGTCACGGGAGCGGACTTGTCCACCGCCGAATTCCTGGCCGAGCAGATTCGAGAGCTGACCACGATGCTGCCCGTGGTAGAGCCCGGCGCGACCACCTGGACGGTGCTGGGTCCGGAAAGCGGTGAGACGACCGTGGCGCTGTATGACGACGTGGACGATTTCGATGGCTTCGACAGCGCCTCCCTCGGCGCGCCGATCAGCGCACAGAGGACCACGCTCCCCGACCTGTCGGCCTTTCGCCAGAGGGTCATCGTGGAGAAACTGAATCCGTTGAACTTCAACGAGCCAAAGGCAGACAGCTACACCAGCAATTTCGTCCGGGTCACCGTGACCATCCTACAGAGCGGACGGCCAATCAGCTCGGCGAGCTGGATTCGGGCGAGATATTGAGGGTAGGGTGGGGCTTGCCCCACCAGTCTCTCTTGCCACCAGGGTTCTGGTGGGGCAAGCCCCACCCTACAACTTGAAACCGTCTTTACACTTGGTCGTTATGGCAAGCAAACATATACACTATCGGATCGGCCGCCGGGGTTTCACCATCATCGAGTGCCTCCTCGGACTGGCCATCTCGGCCATGCTGCTGACAGCGGTCGCGGCGGCGTTCAACGCTTCCGTGATCAGCTACCGCGAAAACGAGGACATGTTCTGGACGATGAACAACGCCAGGCAGGCGCTGACGCGGATGACCAGCGAAATCCGGACGGCGGGATACCTTCCCAACCCAAGCTTGCCGAATAGTTTCCTTTCAGTGGATCCGTCTGCGCCGCCCAACAAATGTAGATTCTACACGCCGACGGGAGAGCTTATCACTTACCAGTTCCGTGATGTCACATACCCAGATCCGGCCTGCCGCAACAAGCTCTATTTGGTGAAGACCGCCACAAACCAAGAGTATGTTCTTTGCGACAATGTCATAGTTGCAACATTCACCAAGACACCAACAGAGACCCACCCGCTGACTCTCGCAAAAAGCGTGCTGATCTCACTGACCGTCCAGAGCGGCCATTTCCAGCGAACACTGGCCGCCGCGGCGGTGGTCCGGCGGAATCCGTAAGCCCTCCGTTTCCCGGACCCTCCTCATGCCGCATCAACAATTCACGAAAAACCAAGCAAAATCTCTTGATCTTCTTCCGTCGAGCAGCGATACTATGACCAGTTTGCTACGATGGGCGGTTAGCTCAGTTGGCTAGAGCGCGTGCTCGACACGCACGAGGTCAGAGGTTCAAGTCCTCTACCGCCCATTTCACCTAAATCTCCTACGACTGGGGAGTTATGCGAGAAACCAGGGACGCTGGAGACCTTGCCCGGTCGGTGGGTCCGCCCCTTGCCGGTGGGCCGGCCGAAGAAGACGCGAGAGGACGCTGAAGAGGTCAAAGGGAAACGGACGTAGATCGGCCGTGTCCACGTCACTCGTGTCGAGTTCGTCCACTGCTTCGGTAATAGCGAGACAGGTGTCCGAAGCAATCCGGGCGATGATCGGGGTATTGGCGCTTATCTGTCGCTATTTGATTCCCAAAACGTCGGCCATGGAGTAGAGGGCGGGGGGCCTGTTGAGGAGCCACTCGGCGGCGCGCAGGGCGCCGCGGACGAAGGTGTCGCGGCTGTGGGCGGTGTGATTCAGGGTGATCGTCTCGCCCAGTGCGCCGTAAATCACGGAGTGAACGCCGGTTATGTCTCCGGCGCGGACCGCGTGCATGCCGATCTCCCCTTTCTTGCGCAGGGTGTCTCTGCCGCTTCGGCCGCCAATGAGGGTGTCTGGATAGGGGCGGTTGGTGGACTTGCAGATGCTCTGGGCCAGGGTCAGGGCACTGCCGCTGGGGGCGTCTTTCTTGAACCGGTGGTGCTCCTCGACGATCTCGATGTCGTAGTCCTCGCCGAGCATGGCGGCCACCTTGCCCACGACGGCGAACAGGACGTTCATCCCCACGCTCATGTTGGTGCCATAGAGAATGGGGACCTTCTGGGCGGCGGCTTTGATCGCCTCCTGCTGGGCGGTGGTCAGGCCGGTGGTCCCCATGACCAAGGCACAGCCGTTGGCTGTGCACTGCTGAAGGGTCTTGCCAGCGGCTTCCGGCAGGGAGAAGTCGATAGCCACGTTCGCCCCGGCGGGCCAGGAACTGCCGAGCGGGACATTCAGCCGCTCGATCCCGGCTACGAGCCCCGCATCTTTGCCGATCTCGGGGTGTCCTTCGTTCTCAAGGGCGCCCACGATGTCAAATCGACCCGACTCCGCCGCCAGAGCGACGATGCGCCGGCCCATGCGTCCGGCCGCTCCTACAACCGCCAGTTTCGGTTTCATCTGCAACTCCTATAATTCACTGCGACCCACCTGCGGCAAGGAATATAGCGGCAAACCTCAGGCATGACAAGCCATAAAGGAATGTGCATCGCTACAGAATCGTACATTGACATGGTGGCCCAAGATATTGGGCGGCATCACCACATAGGCACAAGCTGTTGGGGGTGCCGCTGCTTGGAGCTCGGGACCCTCTTGTGCTTTATCCCATTGCAGCAGCGGTCATGAATCGGTGGACGGACTGTTTTATCGGTCCTATTGCCGGCTGGCGGTCAGGCATGGTGGCGGGCCGGGATTCGGTCAAAAAGGGGCAAAATCTACAAAAAAGATGTTGCCACTTGGATGTTCGGCGATTATCATAGCCACTTTGGTGAAACAAGCTAACGGCTACCACAGCTATCAGTGCAGGTAGTAAAGGTATAAGAAATGGCCTTAGGACGGGTTCTGAACGGTGCGGCGGCGTGAGTGTATAACTATGAAGAACGCTGCGTTTTCGCACAGGTGGTGGCTGTGGGACCGATGTTTCTGCTTCAACGTTGTGGCGCCAGTGAGGTTGAAGATGAGGTTTGGCTTTTTGAGCAGTGGGCCGGGTCAAACCGCTGTCGGAGGCGACTACTGATGTAGGCGAAGGGCGGATGACAATCTCAGCCGGCAGGGGCGTTTGAGAAGTGGAAACTGTAAGGGTTTCCACTTTTTGTTTGGCCCTGGAGAAGCAGGACTTCTATTGACGGGATCGGATCATGAATCAGGAACTGCTGAGAATCGTGGAAAACATCGCAAGAGACAAGAATATCGACAAAGAGTCGATTTTTGCCGACTTGGAGGAGGCGATGGTCTCGGCGATTCGAAAGCACTTCGGGGATACGGAAAGCGAGATCGGCGTTCAGATCGACCGAAGCTCGGGCAAAGTCACCGCGGCCCAAGACGGCAAACCGATTGACATCCTGGCGCTGGGGCGGATCCCCGCCCAGACGGCCAAGCAGGTCATGATCCAGAAAATCCGGGCGGATGAGCGGGAGAGCATCTTCAGCGAGTTCGCCCAGAGGAAAGGCCAGCTTGTCAGCGGGGCCGTGGTCCGGTATGAAGGCGGGACGCTGATCATCAACCTGGAACATTCGACGGAAAGCTACATGCCCAAGGGCGAGCAGATCATGGGGCAGACCCATCGCCCGGGCGAGCGGATCCGCTGCTTGATCCTGGATGTGAAGGAGACGGCCAGCCAGGTCAAGATCATTCTGTCGCGAACGCATCCGGACTTCATCCGGCGGCTGTTCGAGTCCGAGGTGCCCGAGATCGCCGAGGGCATTATCGAGATCCGGGCTCTGGCACGCGAGGCGGGCTATCGAAGCAAAGCCGCCGTGACTTCGTATGACGACAAGGTCGATCCGGTGGGAGCCTGCGTCGGCGTGCGTGGCAGCCGAATCAAGAATATCGTCGAGGAACTGGGCGGCGAGAAGATCGATATCGTCCGGTGGAACGACTCGTCGCAAGTCCTTGTGGCGAACGCTCTTATGCCGGCGAAGGTGAGTGAGATCGCCCTCTGTTTCGAGTTGGGGCGGGCCACGGTGGTGGTCGAGGAGGACCAGTTGAGTCTGGCCATCGGCAAGCACGGCCAGAACGTTCGATTGGCCGCGCGGCTGACGGGCTGGGATATCGATATCCTGACGCCGGATGAATACAACCAGGGGATCGAGCGGTTGGCCGGGTGCGTCAAGAACGTCGAGGGGGCGGAGGAAGTCCTCGTCGACAAGCTTATCGCGCTGGGGATCATCTCCGTTCTCGACATCGACGATGTCGGAGCGGAACCGTTGGTCAGCGAGCTCAAATTGGATCGTGGGTTTGCCGAACGGCTGGTGGCCGCCGCGGACCGTGAGGCCAAGACGCTGATCGCGGAGGCAGACCAGAAGCAGGCGGAGAAACAATTGGCGCAACAAGGGAAGGTGTTAGATACGATGCAGCGCGATGATGAAGGATAAGGGCCAGTTTGAAGTGGGAAGTTTGAAGTCCCAAGTGAGAAGCGGTTTCATCCCGTCGGAGACTTCAAGCTTGACGCTTTCCTCGAATACGTGGAGGCTTTTTGGCTACTACAAGAGTCTATATTTTGGCGCGAGAGCTTGGGGTCAAGAGCTCGGCGATTGTGAAGAAATGCCAGGATGAAGGTCTGTCGAATGTGCAGAACCACATGGCGACCATCTCGGCCGGGCTGGCCGCCACCATCCGGGAATGGTTTAGCGAGGGAGAGAACGTCACGACCGTGGAGACGGCGGAAAAGGTGGACCTTGACGAGGTGCGAGTCAAGAGAAGACTGATACAGGCGGAGGATGCGCAGGTCGCGGTCGAGCCGGAGGTTGAGGAGGGACAAGTGCCGATCGTGGAAATGACGGAGGAAGCTTCGGTCGCGCCGATGGTGCGGGAGCCGGAGTTGTTGCCTCGGGAGCAGCCGGTTGCCGTCGAACAGCAGACGCCGCCGGTGGTGGAGGTCCACGTGGAGCCGGGGCTCCCGCCGGTTGCGGGGCAGCCGCCGCTGGTGGACGTGCAGGTCCAAGAGCCTGTAGAAGTGGAAAGGCCCAAGGAACCCGAGATCATCGTTCTGCCCGCCGGCCCGAGGCTCGACAAGCCCAGGCCGCCGAGGCTGAGCGGACCTCAGGTCGTTCGTGTCGAAGCCCCCGAGCCTCCAGATCGTCCGAGACCCCGGTACAAGCCTCGCTACGACGCTCCCGTAACCCAGCCTTTGGTCTATGCGAGCAAAGGGGACGGGGAGTCGAAGGCGGGAGTTGCCGACAAGAAGGGATCGAAGCAACAGCAACACAAAGACCGCACCCATGGTCGGCGCAAGGAAGAGGCGGACGAAGAGGCCGCCAAGAAGGCCAAGCATCTCAAGAGTTGGCGTCAGCAGGATATCGAGGAGAGGCAGGCCCGGCTGACGGCCGCCGGCGGAGAAGGTCTGCGGTTGCGGCCGACGCGGCGGATCGCGTCCAAGGCCCAGCGGGAGGCCACGGCCCCGGTGCGGCCGAAGAAGGTTACCGTCAGTGAACCTATCCTGGTCAAGGATCTGGCGGCGGCCTTGGCGGTGAAGGTCACCGATATCATTGGCAAGCTCATGAAGCAGGGCATCATGGCATCCGCCAACCAAGTGATCGGCAATGACATGGCGGAGTTGGTGGCCCTGGAGTTCGATACCGAATTGGTCGTGGAACGAAAGGCCTCCTTGGAGGAGGTGATTCGCAAGGAGTTCGACCTGCGCGACAAACCGAATCAAAAGCGGCGGCCGGTGGTTGCGGCGATGCTGGGTCACGTGGACCACGGCAAGACCAGCCTGCTGGACCGGATTCGCTCGACCCACGTGGCGGCGGGCGAGGCCGGCGGGATCACGCAGCACATCGGCGCTTCGCAGGTCAGTTGGGACAACAAGACGGTGACGTTCCTGGACACGCCCGGCCATGAGGCGTTCACGGCCATGCGGGCCCGGGGCGCGAACATGACGGATATCGTGGTCCTGGTGGTGGCGGCCGATGACGGGGTCATGCCCCAGACCATCGAGGCCATCGCTCACAGCAAGGCCGCGAACGTGCCGATCATCATCGCCCTGAACAAGATCGACCTTCCCGGCATCGACATCAACCGCATCTACGCGCAGTTTTCGGAGCACGGCTTGGCCCCCGCCGAATGGGGTGGGCAGACGGAAGTCGTCAAGACCAGCGCGACGACGGGCCTGGGAGTCAATGACTTGTTGGAGTCCCTGGACTACGTGGCGGAGCTGCAGGACTTGAAGGCGGACGACACGATCCCGGCCACGGGGTGGGTCGTCGAGGCCAAGATGTCGGCGCAGGAAGGCCCGGTGGCCACCGTGCTGATCAAGGAAGGCAAGCTCTCGAAGGGCGATGTTCTTCTGGCGGGCAAGACGTACGGCCGCGTCCGGACCATGACGAACAGCTACGGCAAGAGGATCAAGGTCGCCACCAGCTCGATGCCGGTCGAGGTGGTTGGTCTCAACGACGTCCCCCAAGCCGGCGATCGGTTCTACTGCCTCGACGACATCAACAAGGCCAAGGCCGCCGCGGAAGAGAACAAGCTGCGGGCCCGGGAGAAATCACTGGCCGAGCGGACCCAGGTCACGATGGAGAACCTGTTCAGCCAGATCGCGGCCGGCAAGGTCAAGGAGTTGAACCTGATCATCCGTGCCGACGTGCAGGGCTCGGTGGACGTGCTGAAGAAGTACCTGTCTGAGCTGAGCACGAGCGAAGTGCGGCTGCATATCCTGCAGGCGATGCCCGGCGGCATCACCGAGGGCGACGTTCTCCTGGCGGAGGCGTCCAACGCGATTATTATCGGTTTCAACGTCGTTGCCGATGAGCACGCCAAGGCGGTGGCGGAATCCGAAGGGGTCGATATCCGGTTGTACAATATCATCTATCGGATTACCGAGGACCTGCGTAAATCGATGGCCGGTCTGCTCGAGCCGGAGGAGCAGGAGCGGGGGCTCGGCCGGGCGGTCGTCCGGGCCACCTTCAAGGTCTCCCGGGTCGGCACCGTGGCGGGCTGCTACGTCACCAGCGGGGTGGCGGCCAAGAACGCCAAGATCCGGCTGATTCGAAACAACATTGTGGTCAGGGACAATGTGGGCATCGAGTCCCTGAAACACTTCAAGGACGATGCACGCGAAGTCAAAGCGGGGCTGGAGTGCGGCGTCAAGCTGGCCGGCTTCGACGACATCAAGGGGGACGACATCTTTGACTTCTACGAAATTATCAAAGTGGCCAGGACTCTCGAGTCTTGAGGATAGCAGGTTTGCAGGTGGACTTGGGCGGATCGGACCGACGTCCGTTTTGCCAAAGTCCAATGGACAGCACGAAGGAACATCTATGCCTACCCGAAGGCAGGAAAAAGTTGCCCGAGTGATTCGGGAGGTGGTCAGCGACGCGGTCGCCAACCATCTGAGCGATCCTCGGATCACGGGCTTTGTGAGCGTCACCCGGGTGGAGGTGATGCCGGATCTGCGCAGCGCCGACGTCTATGTGAGCATCTTGGCGTCGGACGAAAGCGCCAAGGACAGGACCTTCGAGGCGATCACGCACGCCAGGACGAGGATTCAGTCGTTTCTGGCCGACGCCGTGGAGAGCAAGTTCTGTCCCGTGCTGCGCTTTCATGAAGACGAGCAATTCCGCAAGACGCTCGAAGTGATGAAGCTGATCGATCAGGTGGCCAGTGAATGGCAGAACAAAGACACTGACCCGCAAGAGTAGTACGGTGCGCTCGTGATCGGGCGGGCGCATTGGGGATTGACCTTCGGCGGCGGCGGTCCGTGGGGCGTGCAAAGCTGCTGACCTGCGGTGTCTGGAAGGGCCATGAAGAACAGTAAGGAACATGCTCAGCGACTGCAACGGCTGTACCGAGAGCTCAAACGTGCACATCCCGAGGTCGAGAAGACCACCTACGAGGACCCGGTCGAGGCCTTGATCTGCGGCATTATCAGCGAGCGGATGACCGAGGTCGCCGCGCAAAAGGCCTTCCGGGAGATCTCCAAGGCGTTCGTCGATTGGAACGACCTGCGGGTCTCGCGCGTGGAGGAAGTGGCCGAGGTGTTGGGCCGCAAAACGGTGACCGGCCGGGCCACGGCCGTGGCGCTCACGGCGGCCCTGCGGTGGGTCTTCGACAAGCATCACAAAATCAGCCTCCAGACCCTCAAGAAGCTGGGCAAGCGGCCCGCCCGGGAGGATCTCGAGAAGATCGACGGGATCAGCCGTTTTGTCATCAACTATTGTCTTCTGACGTCGCTGGAGGCCCACGCCATTCCGGTGACGGAGCCGATGGCCGACTACCTCAAGCAGAACGGGATCATCGACGCGAACGCCGATGAGGAGGACCTGGGGGGATTCCTAACCCGGTGCGTCTCGGCGAAGGACGCGCATGAATTCTACGTTCTTCTGCGCCGCGCGAGTGAGTCGCCGACCATGATGAAGAAGAAACCGAAAGGCCGATCCCGTCCGAAAGAGGGCAAGAAAGACGGGAGCAAGGGGTAAAGAGCCGCGCCCGGACAAACCCGAGGCCCGCCCGATAAAGTTGATTTTGTGCATAAGGAATAGACGTGACTGCGGAGCGAATCTTGAAATTGGGCCTGCCCGCCGGAAGTTTGCAGAAAGCGACGGTCGATCTGTTCGACCGGGCCGGCCTGCACGTGGGCGACTCGAAGCGCAGCTACTGGCCGACCATCGACGACGAGGAGATCCAGGCCGTGTACCTGCGGGCCCAGGAGATGGGCCGGTACGTGGGGGACGGCGTGCTCGATGCGGGCATCACCGGCTGGGACTGGATCCAGGAGAATGGGTGCGACGTCCTGGAAATCTGCGAGCTTCCCTACAGCAAGGAGACCAGCAATCCGACGAAGTGGGTGCTGGCGGTGCCCAATGAATCGGCGGTGACCCGGCCCGAAGACCTCGAGGGAGGGATCGTGGCCACGGAACTCGTCGGCGTCACGACGCGCTACTTCCAGGGCAAGAACATCCACGTGAAGGTCGAGTTCAGTTGGGGCGCCACGGAGGTGAAAGCCCGCCTCGTCAACGCCATCGTCGAGCTGACGGAGACGGGAACGTCCCTGCGGGCGAACAACCTGCGCATCGTCGACACCGTGATCGTCTCCACGACGCGGTTGATCGCCAACCAGGCGGCTTGGCGGGACGGTTTCAAGCGCGAGAAGATCGAGAATATATCCATCCTGCTCCAGGCGGCGATCGCGGCCCGCGGCAAGGTTGGTTTGAAGATGAACGTGCGCCGGGCGGACCTGGGCTCCATCCTGAAAGTCCTGCCCGCGGAGAAAAGCCCGACCATTTCCGGCCTGGCGGACTCCGAGTACGTCGCCATCGAGGTGATCGTCGACGACCGCGTGGAACGGTCGCTGGTCCCCGCACTCAAGCGGGCGGGGGCGTCGGGGATCATCACGTATCCGCTGAACAAAGTCATTCATTGATGAGTGAACTCCTGCCAATAGGCCTAATGTCCATTTTGCGGAAGTTCAATGACAAGTCCACGGCCGGGGGGAATCCAGGAGAGCCAAGATGCGTAAGATGAGTCCTGTGGTGGCGCTGTCGTTCGTCGTGCTTCTGTGCCTGTCGGGTCCGTTCCTGACGCCACGCTCGCTCGGGGCATCGGCGTCGGAGCCTTCCCAAGCTCCGGGGCAGGCCAAGGACCCGAACCGCAGTTCGGCCGCCCCGGACGTTTCGGTGGTCGCTCGCATCGGCGGCGACACGATCCTGCAAAAGGACCTGGAGGAACGCCTGCTTCGGGAAATCCGGCCTCACGAAGAGGAGTACGCCCCCCAGAGCACGCCCGTCACGGCCGAGGCGGTCCTTCGAATCATGCTGGGCGAGAAGGCAATGAGCTTGGAAGGCCGTAGCCTGGGCTATCTCAAGGATGAGGCGATTCGCCCCGGCATCGAGCAATTCGAGCAGCAGCAGCTGGCGAGAATGCTGCTGGATCGCGAGCTGCGGGACCGGGTGACCGCCGAACCGGCGGACGTGAACCAGGCCATGAAAGCCAACCCGAAGTGGACCCGCGAGCAGGCCACGGCGATGGTGCAGCAGGCCGTCGCGAACCGGCTGTTCGAATCCTTCCACCAGGGGCTGGTCGAGAAGTTCCATCTGAAGAAGGAAGTGGGCAACTTCGCGCAGGCGGCCGAGATTCATCAGCGCTTGCTGCAGCGGCCCGTGGAAAAGCGGGGACCGGGCGAATTCTGGATCAAGAACAGCCAGGTCAAAAACGAGCTGACCGAGCAGGAGAAGCATCTCGTTTTGGCCGGCTATGAAGGGGGAACGTTCACACTCGAGGACTGGTTTCTGACGGTGTGCAACATCGCTCCGCCGCGACGGCCGCAGGATCTGAGCACCTCGGCCGGCGTGGAAAAGCTGTTGGATCGGGCCTTGCGGCTCCCTATCCTGGTCGCGGAGGCGAAAGCGCGAGGGTACGACAAGGACGAGAAGCTGCGCAGCGAAATCAGACAACTCGAGGACCAGAATCTGCTGTACAAGGTCCAGGAGGAAAAGACCAAAGGAATGGGCGAACCGACGGCGGAGCAGATCAAGGCCTATTTCGAGAAGAACAAAGACCGATTCGCCCAGGCGGCCATCTTGAAGATCAACCAGATTTGGTGCGAGAACCTGGAGGCCGCGAAGAAGGTGAAGGCGGTTCTGGAGGGCGGCGCGGATTTCGAAACGGCCAAGAAAGTCCATTCTCTGCAAAGGGAAGAGGCTCCTCACGTGGTGACCGCCGTCGGCGAGGGGCTGTTCTGGGCCGAGTTGTGGAAGGCCGATCCGAATCAGACCGTCGGTCCCATACGGGGTTTCTACGGCAGCGGCGTCAAGTGGCGGATGGTGAAGATCCTGGAGAAGACGCCGGCGAAAGCCCAGCCGTACTCCGAGCAACTCGCCAACAGCATCAAGTGGACGTTGATCGACGAGCAGCGACAGCACGTCCTGGAGGAATATCGGATGGAACTGCTCAAGAAATATCCCTGCGAGATCTTCGGGGACCGTATCAAGGGTCTGGATCCGCTGGAGATCGCTGCGAAACAAGGTGATCGCTGATCCCTCGTGCTGGCTCCGGCCGGGACCCAACGGATTGCCTGCCGCTCGCTTTGAGCCGGCTTGACCACATTGTAGGAAACAGATGATGATGAACACCGCCCAAGGAAAACCCAGCATGCTGTCGCGCCTGTCCTGTGCCGGGATCGGTGTAGTTTTGGACCGCATGCTCCCCCGCTTCCCTCCCACCGTCCGGATCGAAACGACAAATGCCTGCAACGCTCAATGCGTCATCTGTCCTCATCGCCGGATGCAGCGTCCGATTGTCACGATGGGCGATGCCCTTTTTGAGAAAATCATCGACCAGTGCGCAGACCACGGATGCCGAACGGTTCATTTGCACAACTTCGGTGAGCCTCTGCTCGACAAGCGCTTGCCCGACCGCATCCGCTACGCCAAGGCCAAAGGGCTCTCACGTGTCGCGATCTTCTCCAACGGCTCCTTGCTCGCAGCCGACATGGCCGAGCGTCTCATCGCGGCGGGCTTGGATGAGATCAAGATCAGCTTCGATGGTGCCACCCGTGAAGAATTCGAGCAGATCCGCATCCCTCTCCGATTCGACGCCATCGTCGCCAACATCAAGCATCTGATCGAGATCCGAAATGCACGGAAGGCCCGTCTGAAGATCAGGATCGCCTGCAACAGTACGTCCAACAAGTCTGGCACGATGCAGTTCTTCGACGACTCCGCCGATGGGTTTTCCTTTGGGAGAGTTCACAATTGGGCCGATGCTGAGGTCGAATCGGTCTCCCGGACCAGCGCACGGAAACCCTGCTCCCGCGTATGGCGGACGTTCACGATCCTTGCCGATGGCTCTGTCGCGTTGTGCTGTCTCGACTATGAAGGCAAAGTCGCCCTCGGCAGTGCGGCGGAAACGCCCATCGAGGAAATCTGGCACAGCGACTCGTATCGCAGGATCAGGCATTGGCACAAGACCGCGCGGCAGTGCCAGATCTCCATCTGCGGCAACTGCAGCAAGTCGTTTTGGTAGCATCGCGGGCTGTTGCCTGCCCCCATTTGTCTTTCCCTTTCAGGCGAGAGACTATATGATAACATACGCTGACGGTCGCCGGTTCTGTCTCGTAGTGGGCAAACGGTGCTGCCTGTTGATTGGGGAAATACGACTGGTGCATTCTCGACATCGTGACTACGGATGATCTTCACCTTACATCGCTATATCTTCTGTGAGCTGCTCAAGGTCTTCGTCTTGGCCACGGTCGCGTTGACGCTGATCTTGAGCCTGGGCGGGATCTTGCGTCCAGTCCAGGAGTACGGGGTGGGACCTCGGCAGGTCGTTCATATCCTTCTCTATTTCATGCCCATCACGCTGACGTTCGTGCTGCCGATGGCGGCGCTCTTCGCTTCGGCGTTGACCTACGGGCGATTCGCCGTCGATAACGAGCTCGACGCCTGCCGGGCCAGCGGGGTCAGTCTGCTGACGCTCATCTATCCGGGGTTCGTGCTGGCGCTGCTGGTGGCGATCGCAAATCTGCTCTTGAGCTTTCGCGTCATGCCGTACTTCGTGCATCTGGCTGAGAAGTCCATGAAGGCCGACGCCAGGCAGATCCTCTTCCGCAACATCCAGCGCAAGGGCTACTATAGCCTGCCGCCCGATGGGCGGTATTTCATCTACGCGGACTACGCCGATCCGATGAGCGGCACCCTGTTCGGCATCGTCGTGGTCCAGTACGAGAATGAGCGGATCAAACGGATCGTTACCTCGGAAGCCACCAAGGTGCAGTTCGATCCGCACGACAAATTCAACGAGGTGCAGCTCAACGTCTACAACGCCAGGCAGATCGGCGATGCGGCGAACGACTACTGGGGCCGGATCGGGTCGCTGCTCCTGAAGAAGGAATTCGGGTCGCTCCTGGGCGACAAGATCAAGTTCAAGAAGGTCGATGAGGTGAAGCGGATTCGCGCCGACCTGATGCAGTTCGACCCCATCGCCAAGATCGCGCGCACGGCTTACGTGCAGCTTGCCACCGAGATGCTCGCCCAGGACATGGGCCGCAGACTCCGCGCGTCGCCGGGGGACTTTTATGATCTCAAGGGTTCCCCTCACTCGGTTCGGTTGTCGGCGACCGCCTGTGCCCTGGACAAACGGATGGTCATCTCGCTCAAGCCGCCGGTGATCGTGGAGGAATACGACACTCGTACCGGCGAGCGTCTTCGGAGGCTGCGGTGTGAGAAGGCCGAGATCTATGTGGAGGAGGACCCCGCGAATCCCAGGCTGGGTCTCGATTTGCACAGCGCCCGCGACGAGGTCGGGGGGAGCCTGCTGGTGCAATACGTGGTGGCGGACTTGGCCCTGCCTGACACGATCCGACAGAGCCTGGAGCGCCAGCCGATTCTGTCGGCCGTCTCCTCGCGGGCCCAGGTCACGTCGATGCTGGGAGGGCCGCCGAGCTCGATCCTGGCAGGGCAGCAGACCAACCTGAACGCCGTGATCGTCCACACCCAGGCCGCCATGAAGTCCGAGATGAACTCACGCCTGGTGTTCGGGATCGGCGGTATCCCGATGATCCTGATCGGGATCGGTCTGGGCATCGTCCAGCGGGGCGGCCGCTTGCTGGGCGCCTTCGGGGCAAGCTGCGTGCCCGCCGCGGTCATCAGCGGCAAGCGCCTCGTGGAAACCACCGGCCCTCGCGGTCCCTCCGGCGTCCTCGTCATGTGGGCCGGTGTGGCGTTCCTCGTGCTTCTGACCGCGTGGATCTACCGGAGACTGTTGCGGCGATGAAGGACAATGACCCGATCCAAGGCGAAGGAAGTGCATGATGGACTTCGGGGACGGCGTGGACAGGATGGAGTCGGCACAGCGTCCCTGTCGTCCATGAAGTCCAGGTTGTCCACGGAGCCCACGGAGGCAAGAAATGAGAATCCTCGATCGATACATCGCAAAGAGCTTCCTGATCGGATACGTCATTTCGTTCTGCGTTCTCATCGGGCTGCGGGTGATCATCGATCTGTTCGTGAACCTCGATGAGTTTGCCGAGCACGTCGACCTCGGGGCGTGGTCCGTGGCCAAGAACATTGTCACGTACTACGGCGTCAACATGACCCTCTACTTCCGCGACATCGCGGGCGTGATCATCGTGGTGGCCGCCGCCTTTTCCCTGGGCAAGATGGTGCGGGCCAATGAGTTGGTGGCCATGATCGCCTCGGGCGTCAGCGCCAAGCGGATCGTCAGTCCCATTCTGATTCTGGCGCTCTTCTTCACGGGACTGTCCGTCGCCGATCAGGAGCTTCTGATCCCGCGGATCAGCGACAAACTCGCGCGGAACGTGAACGACCTGACGGCCAAGGCATTCTATGCGATCTGGTTCATGCCGGCCGGGGACGGCGCCCTGCTTTGCTCGATACGGTACGATGTTGAGACGCAATCGTTTCACCATCCCACGATCATCACCCGACGGCCCTCCCCAAAGCCGGGCGTGTGGGACGTGACCGGCCGGATCTCGGCGGACCTGGCGACCTACAACCCGCAGACGGGAGAGTGGGACCTGGTCAACGGTCTATACGTCAGCACGGACTCGAGCGTCGCGCCCAAGCCGGTGGCCTCGTACCACGCGCTCGATCTTCTCCCGAAGGACATCGCGATCCGACGCAAGTCCGGATACAATTCCCTGTTGAGCTCTCGGCAACTGGCGGCCCTCGCGGCCCAGCAGAGCAAGATGAAGGACATGGCTCAGCTCCTGAGCCAAAAGCACTTCCGCATCACCGACCCGATCATCAACCTGACGATGCTCATGGTGAGCCTGCCCGTGCTGATCTGCCGCGACCCCCGGACGATGAAGTCCGCCGTCTTGGTCAGCTTCGGCCTGACGGCGGCCTGCTTTGTCACCACGTTCGTCTGCAAAATGTTCGCGACGGAGATCGTCTTCGAGCGGGTGATGCCGGAGTTGTGGGCTTGGCTGCCTGTCTTTATCTTTCTGCCTATCGCTTTCATCGAGCTGGACTCGATGAAGACGTGACCGGGCCGCAGAATTCCTTGAGCGTGGGCCGTCAGATGCGTAGCATGGTCTGGACCGGCCTCCATGCGTATGCCGTGGTCCGTGCCGAAGTCCTTTCGAACTGACGCAGAACCTGATTGCGGGAAGGGCAGGGTGTCACCGGCCTCGTTCGGTCTTGACACAGGGGTGGTAAATCGGGTAACATAAAAAAAACGTGGGTGTGGTCTGCCGATCGTTTACGCCTGGATTGTGCGGGCAGAACGTCGCCGCCCGGTTTACGCGGCGCACCATCATGGTCACGGTCATGGCGAACGGGGACGCGCACCCTACAGGGACAATGCCGTCGGTCCACAGGAGTCGACAGACATGGGGTCAGTGACATATCGGTTCGGACTCCTTCTGGCGGCCTTGGCTTTGGGCATTGGTGCGGCTGGGTTTGGACAGACGAGGCGTCCGGCCCCGGTCTTGGTCGTGGTCAACGAGATCATGGCGTCTAACCGCCAGACCCGCGCCGATCCGCAGGGCGAGTACGACGACTGGATCGAGCTGTACAATGAGGCCAGCATCGCCGTCGACGTGGGCGGATGCTTCCTGACGAACGATCTGTCCCAGCCGACGAAGTGGCAAATCCCCACGACCAATCCCGCTGCGACGACCATTGCAGCCCACGGCTATCTGCTGATCTGGGCCGACGGCCAAGTCACCGACGCCGGCCTGCACGCCGGCTTTCGACTCGGCGCGAAAGGGGGACAGGTCGGTCTTTTTGCCACTGATGGCGTGACGGCAATCGACAGTATTTCCTTTGGACCGCAGCAAACCGATGTGTCCTACGGCCGCGTCCCCGACGGCGGCCCCGAGCTGCGGGCCATCGCGTCGCCGACGCCCGGAGCGGCCAATGTGGTCCTCTACGAGGGCGTCGTCGAGCCGCCCCGGATCGATACGAGGACCTGCTTTTGCACCGAGCCAATCACTGTCGCGATCGCTACGGCGACCGAAGGCGCCACGATCTACTACAGCGTCGATGGCAGTGACCCGTTGAGCCCAAATCCGACGAGAAGCCGGTCCGCTGCGTCCATGGGCTCCGTCTACACGGCGACCGTTCAGATCGCCAAGAGTACGACGTTGAAAGCCGCCGCCACCAAGTCAGGGTGGCGGACCAGCGACGTCAGCACGGCGCGGTATATCTTTCTCGGTCCGGACGTGCAGGGCTTCAGCTCACCGCTGCCGATTGCCGTGATCGATACGTTTGGCCAGACCGTCTCGACGACGAAGATCCCCGCGTTTGGCGCCTTCTTCAATACGGGCGACGGCGGCAGGGCCACGGTCACCGGCCCAGTCGACTTCGTCGGCCCAGCGGGCATCAACGTTCGCGGCAAGAGCTCCGCCGGTTTTCCGAAGAAGCAGTATCACTTCGAGACGCAGGACGGTCAGGGTCACGGCAAGAACGTGTCCATCCTGGACTTTCCGGCGGAGTCGGACTGGGTCCTCCAGGGGATGTACGCCGACAAGTCGCTGATGCGCAACGTCCTCGCCTATCAGTGGAGCGATGACCTGGGGCAGTGGGCGGCGCACACGCGATTCATCGAGCTGTTCCTCAATTCGGACGATTCCGATGTCACGATGGGCGACTACATCGGCGTGTACGTGTTCATGGAGAAGATCAAGATCGGCCCAAACCGCGTTAACATCACGAAAATCGGGCCGAGCGACAACGCCGAACCGGAGATCTCCGGCGGGTACATCATTGCCAAAGACAAGGTCGATCCGGAAGACCAGACATTCAACACCAGCCGGGGCCTGAACTTGGTCTTCAAGGACCCGAGCGGTCCCAATCTCACGCAGACCCAAAAGGATTGGATCAAGAATTACCTGGACACGTTCGAGGCGGTGCTGTACGGCGTGAATTTTGCAGACCCGACCAACGGCTACCCCAAGTACATTGATGCCGGCTCCTTCATCGACAATCACATCCTCATCGAGCTGACCAAGAACGTCGACGGCTTTCGCCTGAGCACCTATTATCATAAGGACCGCAACGGCAAGCTCGTCATGGGCCCCGTCTGGGACTACGACCTCTCGCTGGGCAACGCCGCTGGCTACTGGAACGACGGCTGGCTCCCGACCGGTTGGTATTTCAGCCATCTCGGTGATGGCGACTACCCTTACTGGCGGCGGCTGTTCGAGGACCCCGAATTCCAGATGCGCTACGCGGACCGGTGGTTCGGCTTGCGGCGGGACCTCTTCACGACGAGCCGCCTGCTGGGCATCGTGGAAGGCTACGCCGCGCTGCTCGACGAACCGGCGGCCCGGAATTACGCCCGCTGGCCGACCCTCGGTATCTACGTCTGGCCGAACTGGTTCATCGCCAATACGTACCGCGAGGAAATCGCCTGGATACAGGGCTGGATCGCCAACCGGCTGGCATGGATGGACGGCCAGATCGCCGTGGACTTTGCGCCGGCCCCGCCTGTCTTCAACCGCCAGGGCGGGCCGGTGAGTGCGGGATTTGAGCTGACGATGAACGCACCCGGGCCGATCTACTACACGCTCGACGGCTCGGACCCCCGCGCGATCGCGGGGCCGGTCCAGGCGCCGGTCGGCACGACCCTCGTGGCCCAGAATACGCCCAAGCGAGTCCTCGTGCCCCTCGGACCGGTGGATAGCGCCTGGCGGGGCGGCAGGGCGTTCGATGACTGGGCCTGGACCACCGTCACCGGCGGCTCGGGCAGTATCGGCTACAACCTGGGCACTCGCGCAGGGAGCCGTTTCAGTCTCGACGTGGGGGCCGTGATGTATGGTCTGCGAACGAGCTGCTATGTCCGCGTGCCCTTCACGTTCACGGGCAATCTCCGGAACTTGGCCGGCCTGACGCTGAAGATCCATTACAACGACGGTTTTGTGGCCTACGTCAACGGCGTCGAGATCGCCCGCCGCAACTTCGCGGGGATGGCCGCCTGGAATTCCGCGGCGGACCGACAATGGGACGCCGATAATTTCGAGAGCATTCCGATCGTCAATTTTGCCGACGCGCTGCGACAGGGCGACAACCTCCTGGCGATCCAGGGCCTGAATGTCTTGGCGTCGAGCCCGGACTTTCTGATCTCGGCGGAGCTTACGGCCGACGAATCCAGCGGGCTGCAAACCCCCGCGCGAATCAGCAGTTACACAGTGCCGATTCGTCTTCAGGACAGCGTGCAGGTCAAGGCGCGGGCGCTGGTCGGCGGCCGCTGGAGTGCTCTGAACGAGGCGGTCTTCACCGTCGGGCCGATCCGCTGAGAGTCCGAGCAATTCCGGCGCGCGGATCATGCTCCAGGACGCCCGCGACGACAAAGCCGCCTGTGGCGCCCGAGCACCAACCTCGGCGGTCCGCTTGAGCTTGCCGAAGAATTGGCAACCCTCAAGCGTGTCGTTGATCGCGGCCTTTCCACAGGGGAGAAGGTAGGGGGTGCTTCGTCGTCACATGCCCGCAGGCGACAGGCGGGGCGGCCGAGGGGATGAAGACCGGCGCGTTGGAACGATAGGAAGAGGTTGTGTCAAGCGGTCCTGAGGTGTCCGGAGTCTTGCCGGCGGTCCAGAGTTTCGCCTGCTGCTACGTCCACGAGAAACAACAGCATCACAAATAGCGTGAGAATCATCTCATTCATACACCCATCTCTCCACCAGTGCCACTATCACACGGACACGGAAATACCCGGCCGTCTGCACCCCACGGCCGAGCCTTTTACGGGCCAAAACCAGGTGCCATACAACACATCTTTTCGACCGAAATAGGGAGCATCTTTAGCCGATGTATGGGGAGGTCCGGAATTCATCGCCTTGCTGCGGTTATTTCCGGACTTGGCCCCTCAATACGCCTTTGACAACCCGTGGCGGACGTTCTATGATCATTTGTTATCTGCCAACCCTGACCAGGATGAATTGGAGTCCGTACCAGTGGAATCGAATCACGATTATCAGGATCATCAATCCTCGGCGGCCCGGCCGCGATCTCAGACGTGGCTTACTCTGTTCCTGCTGATCCTGGTCTTGCTGCTTCTGTTCAAGGAGGCGAGGACCTGGCTTCCCGATCTCTACTACCAGGGCGCTCAGCCTCGCGCCGTGACCGCCCGCGGCGCTCTGGCCGAGGACGAAAAGGGCACGATCTCGCTCTTCAAGTCGGTCTCGCCGTCGGTGGTGTTCATTACGACGATGGCGGTCCGGCAGGACTTCTTCAGCTTCCGGGCGTTGGAAGTGCCGCAAGGCGCCGGCTCCGGTTTCGTCTGGGACGCCAATGGCTACATTGTGACGAACTACCACGTCATCTCGGACGCCCCAAGGGCGCGGGTTACGCTGGCGGACCAGTCCACGTGGCCGGCGCAGCTCGTCGGCGCCGAGCCGGACAAGGACATCGCCGTGCTGAGAATCGACGCCCCGAAGCACCTGTTGCCGCCGATCCCTATCGGTACGTCGAACGATCTCCAGGTCGGGCAGAAGGTCTTCGCCATCGGCAACCCCTTCGGCTTCGACCAGACTCTGACGACCGGCGTCATCAGCGGCCTGGGGCGCGAGATCGAGTCCGCCACGCACCGCCCGATCCAGGGTGTCATCCAGACCGACGCCGCGATCAACCCCGGCAATTCCGGCGGCCCGCTGCTCGACAGTGCCGGCCGGCTCATCGGCATCAATACGGCCATCGTTAGCCCCTCCGGGGCCTACGCGGGCATTGGCTTCGCCGTGCCGGTCGATGGGGTCAACCGGATTGTCCCGCAGATCGTTCGCGGCGAGAAGATCAAGAAGCCGGCCCTGGGCATCAGGTTCCCCGAGGATTACGCCGTCCGCCGCCTCGGACTCGAAGGTGTGCTGATCACCTACGTCGCGCCGGGCAGCGCCGCCGACAGGGCGGGCCTGCGGCCGACCCAACAAGACCAGTTCGGCCAGCTCATCCTGGGCGACCTGATCGTCGCCGCCGGGGGCAAGCCCGTCCGCAACGGAAACGACCTCTTCCGGGCCTTGGACTCCCACGAAGTGGGCGACACGCTGACCCTGACGATCATCCGTAATGGCGGCAAGGTGGACGTGGAGGTCCAACTCCAGGCCCTGCCGTGACCGGCCGGCGCAACGTGAATCCACTCGCGTAGAGACACCGGGGCGAGCAGTGAGACGACAGATCACATCACTCGTTCGGCGTTGCCCGCGCCTCTGCGCGAGATCCGATCACTTCTGCCTCGAAGGGCTACGGAGCCGCAGGAATAGACACGTCGTCGATGTAGACGGTATCGGCTCCGCGAAAGGAGCCGCTGTCTTTCGCATATTCCCACACGAAAGTATGGCTGCCCGCCGAGACGGGGAAAGAGACTTCCTTCCATCCCTGTTCTCCGGACAAGGTCTCCTGGAGCTTCCCGTCAATCGAGAACCTGTACACGTCATATCCCTCCTCGCTGGAGACCTTCCTCCAGAAGCTGATCTGACCCTCCGTGACATTCGCTCGCAGGGTCAAGGATGTGCTTTCGTTGTCGTCAATGGCTCCTGCTCTCGCACTGTACTTTCCCGCATGCGCGTCTTCGGATGTAACGTACCACCATGGATACCCTGGCGATGACCAGCCGGTGTTGAGCTTGCCCATTTCGAAGTCCTCCAGGATGGCGGCGAGGGCGAAATTCGCGATGAGGGTGTAGTCCGCGCTCAGGACCACGCTCGTCTTGGCCGCATCGGGCTTGGCGACCTTGCCGGCAGCGACGGCGGTGCCGCTCCAGCTCGTGAAACGGTATCCAGCCTTGGCCACCGCCTCAATCGGCACGGATTCTCCCTCACCATAAACGAAAGCTCCTTCCCCAGGCTTGGTCACCGAGCCTCCGAGCGTTGAAGAGATCGTCAAGGTGCAGTTACTCTTCTTGAAATTGGCCACCAGCGTATAGTCTGCGCTGACAATAACCGTGGTGCTCGCTGAATTAGGCATGGCGACCTTTCCCGCAGTGACGGCCGTCCCACTCCAGTTCGCGAAGCGGTATCCGACCTTGGCCACCGCTTCAATTGGCACCGATACTCCCTCACCATAGACGAAGGCCCCTTCCCCAGGCTTGGTCACCGAGCCTCCGAGCGTCGAAGAGACTGTCAAGGTACGGTTCTTCTTGAAGTTGGCCACCAGCGTATAGTCCGCGCTGACGATAACCGTGGTGCTCGCCAAATTGGGCTTGGCGACCTTTCCGGCAGTGACGGCCGTGCCGCTCCAGTTCACGAAGTAGTATCCGGATTGGGCCACCGCTTCAATCGCCACGGAGGCTCCCTCGGCACAGACGAATGTACCTATTCCGGGCTTACTCACCGAGCCTCCGGGCGTTGAAGAGATCGTTAAGGTGGGCTTCTTTTTGAAGTTCGCCACTAGAGTGTAATCCGCACTGACCACAACCGTGGTGCTCGCCGAATTGGGTTTGGCGACCTTTCCGGCACTGACGGCCGTCCCGCTCCAGTTCGTGAAGCGGTATCCGGCCTTGGCAACCGCTTCAATTGGCACCGATTCTCCGTCGTTGCAGATGAAAGCACCTTCCCCAGGGTTGGTCACCGAGCCTCCGGGCGTCGTGGAGACCGTCAGCGTATACACCCGTCCCAAGCAGGCATCATAGTAGATCTTGATTCCCGGATTATTCAGCTTGATCACAGGGATGTAGATGGCACACGCCTTCGCATCCAGTGGGTTGTAATCCAGGTGCAACTCGCGCAGGTTCGTCAGTCCTGTGAGAGGAGAAATGTCGCTGATGCGGTTGTCACCCAGAGACAGTGATTGGACATTCGTCAGTCCTGCCAGAGCGGAGATGTTGCTGACATAGTTGCTGGTCAGGTTCAGAGTATCGAGCTTTGTCAGCCCAGCCAGTGGACTGACGTCATAGATGCTCCGCGATCCGTAGAAGCCAAGCGTAGTCAGATTCGTGAGCTTGCTGAGTGGGCCAAGGTCAGCTACGGGAGTGAACGCGGCATCGAAGCTTTGGAGGCTCTTGAGCGAAGCCAACGCCCGGATATCCGTGACCTGAGTCTTCCCAATTCCAAGCTCCCTGAGAGCTGTGAGACCCGCCAAGGGAGTAAGATCGGTAATCGGATTGCCGGTCAGATTAAGGCAATCCAGGGTGGCCATGTCTTTCAGCGGGGTGATATCATTGATCTCGTTATCACGCCCCAACTCATCATCGCCCAAGTACAAGTAAGTCAGACTTCGCAGCCCTGCAAGACCAGAGATGTCGCTGATTTCATTGTGGCGCAGATTCAGCGATGTCAACTTTGCCATGCCGGAGAGAGCCGAGGTGTCCGCCACATGATTTCCTTCGAGATTGAGGGCTGTCAATTTGACCAGCTTGGCCAATGGCCCTATATCGCGGATCTGGTTTGGGCCAGTCTCATAGACGGGGTTTTGCAGGTATAGTTCCGTCAGCTTGGTCAATCCCGCCAGGGGTCGGATGTCGGTCAGGTCGTTTTCAGAAAGGTCCAAGTAGATCAGGCCCGTCAATCCGGCCAGGGGCTTGATATCGTTGATCTTGTTCTGAGCGAGGTTCAGCCGATCCAGGTTTGTCAGACCAGCCAAGGCCGAGATATCGATGATCTCATTCGCGCCAAGCTCTGCTACCTTGAGACTCACGAGTCCGGATAAGCCATCCAGATTCGTCAGCTTGTTGTGACGGAGTTCAAGACTCTCCAATAGGACGAGGGCGAATAGTCTTTTGAGGCTGTCGACCCTATTCTCGTATAGCCCCAGCCTTGTGAGTCCTATGAGGGAAGACAAAGGGGTGATGTCCTTGACTTGGTTCGAGTTAAGCTCGAGCCGCCTGAGGCCGATCAGACCGGCCAACGGGCTCACGTCGCTGATCTGATTGCCCTCCAGCACCAGATCGCTGAGGTTCTTGGCGTATTCCAGGCCGACGAGGCTCGCGATCTTCCGATTTGGAGCATTCAGCGTGATCAGGCCCAACATGGCCTTCGGTGTGGGATTGGCGATGCCGAGCTGTTCCTCGACGACCGTTTTCAGTGCGGCGTCGGCGAAGTGCACTGGGTCTTCCGCTCTGGTCGTCGCGGCGGCAGCAAGGATCGTTGCCAGCAGAACAATGGCGATTCTCTGCGTCTTCATAGAAATGTCCTCCGGAAAAAGAATGAAAGTGTCGTTACGCACTCCTTGCGAAGAATCACGAAGCCTCCAACATCCAACCGGTTAACGTAGCACATTATCGGGCCAACGTCAAGAAGAATCTCCGCCCCCGGGCCGGGGTAGACTGGATTTTGTCCGTCCTCAAGCATGGAAGAGCCTGCTCGCCAGGTCTGGAAGACGCTGCGGCGAGCGAGGGCACGCGGGCAACTCGGGCAGCGCATTCTCTGCGCATCGCGAATCGTCAAACCCTTGGCTGATTGACATTTGTACGCCGCCAGGGCTTCTCATCTGCGGCGTTTGGCGGGGCGCGGTTTCGCGGTATACTTTAGATGGTTGAGTGTTTTTAGAAGTGCACGCAGTCAAGTCACACTGAAGAAGTACCATCAGAACTCACGTTCCGTTGCGTTTTGCCCGGAAGGTACGCCGATTCGCCTCTGATGCAATTGTGATTTTTCTTTCCAACAGCTCGCGATGCGGATATTGGCATTGGCCGTACGTTTGTGGACCTTGATTGATCCACAGGGGTGAATCCCGGAGCATCGAGTTCGACGGGTGGCTGGTGGCTCACCCGGCGGATGTGTTCGACGAGCACTTCGATGCCTCATTCCTTGTCGATGGCGTCGTCGAGCGGATGGTCCAGTTCAAACGAGCGGCGGTCCACCCGATCGTCAAGCTGCAGGAGGCGCGCGACGATCAAGGTTCGGCCGACCGGCAGTATCTCCTTCGATGGCCCGGCGGTGATCCGAGTGCTCGACAAGGACGTCCGGAGCCGGCGACGCCGCTGCGAAGGGTCGCGGGCCGGCCGAAGGACCGCCGCCCTTGAGAAGCATCCGAGTGGCGGGGCGCAACAATGGCCCTGCCGCCCGGCTCACTTGTACGCGAGGGCTGCCGCGCCCAGGACGGCCACGGCGCCGCCCACCAGAGATCGCACGGTCGGTCGCTCGCCGTCCAGGATCATGGTGAAAGGAATCACGACCAGCGGCGTGGTGGCGATGATAGCCAGCACGATCCCGGTCGGGGCCACGGCCAGGGCCCACTGATAGCAGGCCACGCCGAGGGCGGGTCCCGCCAGGGCGTTGGCCACGACCCAGGGCCAGGCGCGTCGCCAGGGCCGTGGGGTCGGGGTCTCCTGTGGTGGGAGGGTGGAGGACTTGCGCCAGTGGTTGATGAGCAGGACCACGATTGTCAGCAGCAGGCCGCCCAGAATCCGTTGATAAGCGGCGGTGCCGCCGTCGATGTGCTGGCCCGCCTGCCGGGCCACGTTGAACGCCTTTCGTGTGAGCACAGCCCCGCTGCCCTGCCCGAAAGCCGCAATCGCGCCCAAAAGAATGCCGACGCCCCATGCGCGTGCGCCGATGATGACGCGGGTATCCGGCGCCAGGGCGGCAAACACCCCCACCAGGATCGTAGCGCCCCACAGGATCTGGTAGGGGGTCAGCCGTGTGCCCAGCCACACCCATTCGAGGAACGCTCCCAAAGGAGCCGCCAGGCACAAGCACAAAAGCACGCCGAGTCGCGGGCCGAGGCGGTAATAGGCCCCGTACAGGGCCAGGTCGCCCAGTCCGAAGCCGATGACGCCGCTGACGAACAGCCAGGGCAGGCCGGCCCCGGTCAGGCCGTAGCCGCCGGTGTGGGCCCATAGGGCCAGCAGGCCCGTGGCCAGCACCAGCCGGCACAGGTTGGCCGTGCTGGCGCCGAGCAGGCGCGTCGAGCGGCCCGCACTGACGGCGGACATCGCAAACAGAACGGCGGTCAATACGGCCTGAATCACCTGGGGCTGCCAAACTCGGGTACTGTCCTTGAGATCAAAGCGGTACAGAAGAACCCACGCTGGCATAGTTTGTCAATAGCTGGCATTTGCGGTGGCATGGCGGTACCATCGATCAGCACGAGCAACGTGGCGAGGTACTGGAGAGTTGACTTATGAAAGTGACGTATGATGGTGAGACCGACACGCGGCAATCTGGTGTCGCTGGAGATTCTTGACGCTTTCCGTCGTGTCACGCAGCCAACCGGAATTGAATATCAGGTGACACCGGTGACGACGCAGATGTAGAAGCAGGATGAGCTTCAGCCCATGCGGATCTTCTGGGCAGAGCGGGACAGGGGCAGCATGGGCTAAAGCCCATCCTACCGCGATCCAGAGCCAGCAGTCATTAGTCGAAGTCCGTAGGCAGGGCGGGGTTGCGGCGGTGCTCGAACATGCGGGCGATCTGGAAGGGGAGCGTCCGCGAGATGGACAGTGGCGGGATGGCATCCTCGGCGAAGAATTCGACGCCGGTGGTTTCGTGACTTTCCGTGGCGGTACCGCCCGTGATTTCGCAGAGGAAGAAAAGCTTGTAGAGGTGAAAGGGCATCAGCGGCAGGTGCGGGTGCTTGCTGCGGTCGTAGACGGCGGCCAGCTTGACCACGCGGACCTCGAAGCCGGACTCCTCGAAGACCTCGCGGGCCACCGCTTCGGAGGCGGACTGGCACGGGTCGGCCCAGCCGCCCGGCAGCGTCCAGGCGTCGTCGACCTTCTCCTTGACCATGAGGATCTTGTCGTCGCGAAAGGCAGCGCCGCGAACGTCCACCTTCGGCGTGGCGTACCCCTGCTCCCGGGAGAACAGGTCGACAAATGCCTTGGTATCGAGATCAGAACCGGCGGCCATCATTTCCGCCGCGATTTGCCGGATTTGGTTGTACCGGTCGATCTCGTACTCGTTGTCGGAGTAGGTCAAGCCGTCTTGTGCCAGAGCGGCCAGTCGCTTCGCCCACCTACTGAATTTCGCATAATATAGTGACAGATTTTTCGCATAATATATTGACACCAGCGTTTCGTTCTCGTAGGCTGTCCGCATGGACAGAAAAGGACGAACACGAAGGGACTTCGACGAGTTGGAGAACCGCCGAAAG
>JAPLMX010000093.1 GCA_026386805.1 Phycisphaerae bacterium
AGGCGGCTCCCCAACAATCCGCTTTGAGCGGATCACATTTCAAGCCTCCACCTCAGGTGGAGGTATTGACTATTCATAGATGCCGGACGTCTTGGTTCTGACCAACATAGGCCACTCCTTCTATCACTACAAGAAATAGCCTATGCCTGCACAATAGCAAGATAAAAAACCAAATGCATGTCATTTTGTGGCACTACATTTCGTCGGTCGTCCGGCCGAATTCTGCGTTGTTGGCCCCCAATCAACGATTTTGGCGGTGGATAACCGGGGTTGCTGTCGAAGATGGGCTTGACGATGCCACCCAAGCCTGCGGCCTGAGCCAAGCCCTTCTCAAGAGCTTGGGAGGCCGCCAGCGGATGTCAATCAATGGCCTGACGCAGGATTTGGATGAGCTCCGCGTCTTGGAGCTCGACGGGGTTGCCCTTCATGCTGCTGGCGTTCTTAGCCTTCGCGGCGGCAATGGGAAAGTCGTTCTCGGAAAGGCCGTATTTACGCAAGCCAGGCAGAGCCAAAACGCTGCAAAGCTCCTCGATCCAGGTGACGGCGTCGGAGGCGCGGGCCGTGCTTTTGCCGGTCAGGATTCGACCGACCTCGTCGAAACGGGTCAGGGCGGGCGAGTCCGGCGCTCGATTCTGCAAGGCCCGCACGTTGGCCTGCATAACATAGGGCAGCAGCTTGCCGCAGATTACGCCGTGCGGGGCGGCGGTCATGCCGCCGAGCGGTCCGGCGAAGCCGTGGACCGCACCCAGCTTGGCGTTCGCCAGAGCCATGCCGCTAAAGAGGCTCGCCAGCGACATATCTTCGCGAGCATCGGTGTCGTCGCCGTTTTCAAAGGCGCGTCGAAGGGATCGGCCCGCTCGCTGCAAGCCTTCCCGACAGACGCCGTCCGTCAGCGGGTTGGCCTTGTTGGAGACGAAGGCCTCGATCAGTTGGGTCAGGGCGTCGAGGCCGGTGCTGGCCGTCAGCACCGGCGGCATCGAGTGGGTCAGGAGCGGATCGACGATGGCCCAGCGTGGGAGCATCAGCGGGCTTCTCATGCTCACTTTGACGTGCTGGTCCGGCACGCCGAGGACCGCATTGAACGTGACTTCGGCGCCGGTCCCGGCCGTCGTGGGCACGGCGAGGCACGGAGCCGCGGGCTTCTGCAGCGGCCGGCCCTTGCCGACGACTTCGAGGTAATCCGACAAGTCGCCCTCGTTCGTCAGCAGGGCCGCCACGGCTTTGCCCGTATCGAGGACACTGCCGCCGCCAATGGCGACAACGACCTCGGCCGCCGCGTGGCGAGCGGAGGTGGTCGCCTCTTGAGCCATGTCGGTCGTGGGTTCGCCGGTAACGCAGAAGCTGTCCCAGGCAATCCCGCGCGAGGCGAGTTGGTCCAGGATGCGGCCGAAGCGGTTCGGCGTGCCGCCCAAAACAAGGAAGGCACGCTTGCCGAACCCGGCGACCAAGTCCGGGATCTGATCGGAGACGCCTGGACCGAACGCGATTCTGCCGGCGGTGGAGAATTCAAATCTCATAGGGTCTTCTGCGGCCCTCCGTTGCTATACATTCATGTAGTCCCAGCCGTCAGCATCGGGGAATACGTTGGTGAACTTGACGCTGGAGCGGGGCTCGGCCATCATGCTTTCGACGGTGTCCCGCCATTGCTGGTAGTGCGTGGTCTCCTTGTGCTGGCCCGGATCGCTCGCCGAGCGATAGACCTCCGCCAGGATAAAGCGCGTCGGGTCGTCCTGCTGCTGGATGATGTCGAATCGGGCCACGCCCGGCTCTCGGACGCTCTCCTTGGCGTTCTCGACGCTCGCGGCCCGGAACGCCTCGACTTGGTCCGCCTTGACATGCACGTGCACGTGAACAATCAACATGGTTCTCTCCTATTGTCTCTGGCCGTGGCTCCCTGCCAGCTTGGGGTACACTCTCCTTGGTCCCTGGAGGACACCGGCTGCGTAGGTCTCCTCCCAGTCGAGAGACCCATCGCTGCGGAACGACCGCCGCAGCCCGTGGCGATAGCCGTCAACGTAGTTCTCCTCCATCGTCAGTGTGCCCTCTGTGTTCCATGCTCTCACGACGCCGTCCATCCGACCATCGCGGTAGTGCACCTCATGCATGACCTGGTTGCCGTATTGGTACCAGTAACGGTGCACGCCGTCGTAGGAGCCGTTCTTGTATTGACACACCGATTGTACCTTGTCCGTACCGGGGCAGACAGTGGTAACCTCTCCCTCGCGCGGGGTGCCGTTGGGGTCCCAGGCGCGCCGCTGGCGCGTTTGGCGGTCGTATTGATACTCCATCCGGCCGTCGGGATACCACGATGTGACAAACTGATCCTCGGCGTAGAGGCGTTCCATCCGTTTCTGTCCATCCGGGTAATACTCGGTCCTGAGCAGCTCGCTGTTAGGGTGCGTCCATTCGCGCAGCTTACGCCCGCCGGCATCCCATTCCGTGTATTTCGGGAGCCTCAAGCGGACTTCGCCACGATTGGTCGGCAGATTCTCGGCGTCCCTCCTCCAAGGCGAATAGTGCACCTGCCAGACGAAGATCCACCGTGACCACTGCGGATCTCCGTTGCCGAAGACAAAGCACGCCAGCACCAAGACCAAGCTCAGAGCGACGGGCAGAACCTTCCGCTGCGCCCGGTGCACATACAGGGCAAGCGATGCTGTCCCGACGGCAGGCACGATGCAGCAAAACACAAAACGTGGAGAGGGCGCCAGCGTTTCCTTCCAGAAACTGAAAGAGCCGTAGACCTGGTGCGCGGCGACGCAGGCAGCCACCAGCGCCAACGCCGTCTGCACGCGGCTGCGAAACAGAAGTCGCCACGGCAACATCAGCACAATGCAGGCCAAGAGGCCCGGCAGACAGCCCCACATCGCCCGCACCAGACCGGGAGAATCATGTGCGAAGACCGGCGATGCAGGCGACTGTGGCCAAGAGCGACGGTCCCGCACAGAGCACCAGCAGAATCCGGAACACCCAATCCAAGCACGACTCAAGCCGAGGTTTCGATCTTGTCTCGCTCCGGCTTGGCTGACATTCATCCATTGTCTCGACCACGGTTCTTCCTTTCGACAAAGTGCGTCCGCTGGAAGAAATCTACACGGCAAGGATGCGGATTTCAAGAAGAAAGCAGGCCGGAAGCGGCCGTTGGGAGAGACGTTCTTCATTGACAAGGGCTCCCGTTTCCCTATGATGACCACAGGTGCGGACAGTGGCCCTTTGCGGCACGTCCGGATGGAACCGTGGCTGGTATCGAGAAAGGCAGAGGCGGCACACGTGGCGATTCTGGCGGGGATCGATGAGGCGGGGTTCGGGCCTCTCCTGGGGCCTCTGGTGGTCTCGTGCAGTGCGTTCTCGGTCAAGCCGGAACTGCTGGGGGTGGACCTTTGGCAAACCTTGGGCCGCAGCGTGGGCAAGACCCGAAAGCACCTCGGCGGCCGGCTGCTGATCGCGGACAGCAAGAAGGCGTATCACCGGGACGAAGGCGTCCCTGTGTCGCGGGCATCCTGCCCGCGATCCGAGGGCGGGACGCCCTCGACACGAAGCCTCGGACACCTGGAACGCACGGTCCTGGCCGTGCTGCGCTGCGTGAAGAGAGAACCGGCCAACCTGACCGCGCTGTTGACCTCGCTGTGCCCGGATTGCCTGCCCCGGTTGCTGGAGTATCCGTGGTATCAAAAGATGCCACAATGCGATCTGACGCGCGGACCGGCCGACATGAAGATCGCGTCCCACGTCTTCGCGGGCGACTTGGAGGCCCAGGGGGCGAAGCTGGTGCATTTGCGGAGCTGCTGCCTCGACGTCGCCTACTACAATGACATGGTCGGCCGCGTGAAGAACAAGGCGCAGGTTCTGTTCATCACCGTGACCCAGTTGATTCAGGAAATCCTGAACCGATTCTCGGACGATACAGTCCACATTCTGGTGGACCGGCAGGGGGGCCGGGCCCATTATCGGGAGCACCTGCTGCGGAGCTTTGCCGGCATGGACTTGCGGATCGTGGCCGAGGGGGCGGAAATCAGCACCTACGAATTGTGGGCCGGCGGCAGGACGGTTCGGCTGAGTTTCGAGGTTGGCGGCGATGACCTGCATCTGCCGGTGGCGCTGGCCTCAATGGTCAGCAAGTACCTTCGTGAGTTGCTCATGGATTGCATGAATGACTACTTCGTCGGAATGAGCGCAGACCTGAAACCTACGGCGGGGTATTGGCGGGACGGCCAGCGGTTCGTGGCGGAGCTGCGCAGGCGCCTGCCCCAACTTGAGATCGACAACCACAGGCTGATTCGGTGTCGTTGACTATGATGACCGGAAAGAACGGCAGAACGGGCGTGGTGCACGAGCACAAGGAGCAGAACTGGCTGATCACGATCTCGCTCGTGATCCTGGCCGTGGTGGCGCTGGCGTGCGCTCTGATCTACACGCGGGGCGTCATGATTCCGTTCGTTGTGGCCCTGTTCATCGTGGCGTTGGTGTTGCCGATCGAGGATTTTCAGGTCCGGCGGCTGCGGATACCTCGCGTGATTGCCATCATCGTCACGTTGCTCGTCGTCCTGTCCGTCATCGTCCTGGCTTCCCTGTTCGTCGCGCAGGCCATCCGGACGATCGCCTATACGGCGGGGGATTACAGCGTGGGTTTTGTCAATATGGCCAACAAGCTTCTCAAGCCGCTGGAGTATGTCTACAAACTGCCGGAGTCGCCGCCGCTGGTGGTGCCGGAGACGCCCAAGCCGCCGCTGGCGGCGACGCCCAACGACGTCGGGCCGATCGAAAGCAAGCCGGAGACGGTTGAGTTGTTTCCCGTGGTCAAGGACGCCGACAAGCCGGGGATCCTGGATGTACGCCCGCGCCCAAGTCCTCCGATGCTGTCCAAGGCCAAGGGCCTCGATAATTCGGTGCTGCTAAACGTGGGCCCTCAACCCGCTCCTCCGGCGTCGACCGAGGGTGTCGACAAGGCGGCCGCCCCAAAAGCTGTGCCGCAGGCCTCTCGCCCACGATCCGAAGGCGAGACGTCTTCGACACGGGCGGTGGCCAAGGATTCCAATGCGGTCGCCGACGCCAACACCGCGGCGAACGGGCCCACGAAAAGCCAGTGGCACATCGATACCAGGCAGATCGTCGAAGACCTGATCGCCAATGCCAGACAGGTCATCCGCGACATGGCGAACCATATGTTCAACATGCTGAGGAACACGGTGGGGACGATTTTCGGGCTCCTCTCCGGCGTGCTTTTTGTCTGCATCTTCGTCATCTTCCTGCTGGCCGGCCACAATCCGTATGCCGAGCATTCCCAGGTTTACACCGATGTCGTCCGGAAGATCCGCCGTTATTTGGGCACGAAGGTCATCACCTCGGCGCTCGTCGGCGTACTGGTCTGGGCTTCTCTGGCCATTATTGGCCTGGAGTTGGCCGGGGTCTTTGGTGTCTTGGCGTTCTTGGTCAACTTCATTCCCGCCATCGGCCCGATCATCGTGACGTTGCTGCCCATCCCCTTGGCCGTGGCGCAATTCCAGTCGCCTTGGCCGGTGGTTCTGGTTGTGGTCATCCCGGGCACCATCCACAACATCATCGGGAACATCATCGAGCCGAAGCTGATGGGTGAGGGACTGGACCTGCATCCGGTGACCATCCTGCTGGCGCTGTCGTTCTGGGGCCTGTTGTGGGGTATCGTGGGGATGTTCCTTGCGACCCCGATCACGGCCGCCATCCGCATCGTCCTGATGCAATTCGATACGTTCAAGCCGATCGCGAATCTGCTCGCCGGCGACTTTTCCAAACCGCCGATCGCGGCCGGCACAGAAGCTACGGCCGCTTCAGCTCGTCCAGCAGAAATTGTGCCTGACGGTTCTCTTCCCGGATGATCCTGTCGATCGTGTCCTCGCTGGCCGGGTCGCGGGCGAAGTCTTTCAGGCCCCCGTAGAAGATGACGACTTCGTTAGAACGCCGGATCGCGTCTTTGACGATTTGACGCCGGGTCTCCTTGCCGGTGAACCGATCGATCACGCCCGCCTTCGTGCTGGACCCCGCCAGGCCCGACATGACCTGGGGATTGGAGAGCACGTAGTTGTCGGGGTCGAAGGTGCCGAATTCCCCCGTTTTCTCGGAGAACCGCTTCCTCATGCGGGCCCAGATTTTCTCGTGTTTGGCCTTCCAGGTGGCAAGCCGGTACAGAAGATCGCGGAGGTCGGCGTCCGCAAATAGCTCCGCGGCCTTGAGATAGAACTTGGCCGTCTTGTGCTCTACCTGCTCGGCGATCTGAAGGATCTCAAAGACGTTGAACTTTGTCTCCACGCCGGGTATTCTCGACAGACTCTATTGCCTACTCACCATCGGGGTGTCCAGACCATACATACTATTGTAGCCGATGACGAGCGAGAGTCAATCGGAAACAATGGGCTACTGTCGTACGCCGGTGATCCGCCCGAGTTCTCTGGCGAACACGTCGAAGCGGTCCCGCCCGAAAAGGCAGAATACGACGCGTTCGAGCCCGGTCTTGCCCCGGAGGTATTCGGCCGTCGCATGGAGCATGATCTCGGCACACTCTCGGATCGGAAACCCGAAGATGCCGGTGCTGATGGCGGGAAAGGCGATGCTCTTGAGGCCATGCTCGTCGGCTACCTTCAGCGAGTTCAGCGTAGCCTTTCTGAGCTTCTCATCCTCATCCCCCTCGCCCAATTGTGGCCCGACGGCATGAATGATGTGTCTGGCCTTGAGTTTGCCGCCGGTGGTGATCACGGCCCCGCCGACGAACGTGCCGCCAATCTGGTTGCATTCCTCCTGGATTTGCGGGCCGCCTTTTCTGCGGATCGCGCCCGCCACGCCTCCCCCCAGGACAAGCTGGGCGTTGGCCGCATTGACGATCGCGTCCGTGTCCAATTCGGTGATATCGCCCTCGACTAACTCCAGCCTGCAACCCGCTATCTTTACGTTCATGTTCGACTTCTCCTATTGCGTTGCGCATAAGGCAATGCGACAGTCTCCGTCAGATTCGTTCTTCTCCCGGCCAATTCGATACTCCCGCCCACCTTGTCCGTGGTGAACACGATCGTCGCGGCGCCGAGCTTGACCTGCGCCTGTCTGCCCACGCCTGTGGCAGTTGCACTCTCCACGTCGGCGACCGCGGCACTGGTAGCGGTGAGCACGTGAAGAAAATAATCCGTTGCCTGGGGCTCATCCGGCGAAATCTCAATCCGGCACTCGGGAGCGGGGCCGGTGTTCTTCGCTGGGGGATAGCTATGGCCGCCATAGGTGTAGAGATCCGCTCCCGTGACCAAATGGACCAGGGGATTCTCCGGCAACAGCGTCTGGATGAACAAGCGTCCCTTGCCGTTGGTGACCACGAGGTGATTCCTCGCGGTCGTAGGCGGCTTCACGGCCTGTAGCAGCCAGGTCTTCTTGAACTCGGGCTTCGTAGCGCAGACCCGGTCGAAGATGACGAACGTGCCGGGTCGGAGAAAGACGATCTGCCGGGTGAAGCAGGAGAGCTTCTGCGGCGAGTACGCCCTCGTGCAATCGCCGGCGACGTAGACATACGCCCCCGTATCCTCGAACGCCAGCAGGTCGGCAATGTCGTAGAGCTTACGCTCGCGGAGCCACTGGGCGGGATCAGCAACGGCGCCGTTGTGATGCGGCCAGTTGTGGTGCTGGCCCCCGTCGTTGCCGGTGACGGTGCCGGCCCGGATGCCCGGCCAGGTCTCACACGGATCGTGGACGAGGATCGTGCTGTGCGCGATGGTTCGCAGGTGGTAGTTCACGTCGTGCGGGGTGCCGAATTCGTCGTAGTGGCCCCCGTCGCCCGCCAACTCGTCGTACTGGTAGATCAGGAAGTGCCCGACGTCCAGATGCTGGTGGGCGGTGAACCGGTCGCCGCACTTGAAGAAGAAGTACGTCGCGTCCTCGTCCCACGAGCTGCGGGCGTAGACATACCCTGGTCCGGGGCTGAGGTGAGACAGCCGAAAGTGGCTCAGGTCGCCCTGGGTGACCGTCGTGTCCCGCCAGAGGAAGTCCTTGTAGGCGTAGGTTCCGACGCTGGAGCGCGGGGTCGTCTCGTTGAAGGCGTGCACTACCTGGTGCTCGGGATCGTCACGAAAGTGGTTGACGAGGATTCGCCGGGCGGACAGGACCTTGTCGCGGTCGCCGCCGAAGAGGCGGCCGCCGCCATCGCCCATCGGAATGGCCCTGCGCGAGCCGTACTCTCCGATACCGGGATAGGCCTCGAACATGCTCGCGATGGCCCGGTGCCGGAAGAACTGCGGGGCATCCGCGTAGTAATCCACGCCTTCGCAGTGCCTGGCCACCTCGCAGAAGAACAGCCACTCATAGAGGAAGTAGTTGATGTAATAGCCCTCGGCCCAGCCGCCGCCCGCGCCGGCCAACTCCAGGGCCGGGGCCGCCCGCGTGCGCCAATCCTCCTGGAGCACGCGCAGGAACTCCTGCGCCCGAGGGTTCTCGTAGTAGGTGGCATAGCAAGCCAGCCCGATCCCCCAATTCTTGTAGCCGTACCAGCCGTTATGGAAGACGTGGGTCTCCGATTGGACGTTGGCCTCGATGGTCTTGTCCATGTACTCCCAGCACTTTCGGCGTTGCTCGGCGGTCCAACCGTCGTAGCAGAGGTCATACACGAGGGCACACAGAGCCAGGTCGGTCCCGAACGTCGTGTGTCCCACGCGAATCGGGCCGCTGACGTACTTCATGGCCCGCTCCACCGCCGCCTGGCCCAGCGACTTGTCACCATCGATCGCACACACGAGGGCCATCGAAATCATGGCGGAGTAGTCGTCGACTCCCGCCTGTCGAGCCACGGCGACGACTCGCTGGTAGGCTTGGGGCCGTTCCTTGGCCAGGTCCTTCAACTCCTGTCTGGACCCCAGCAAGCGTGGATGCTCCTTCGGCACGGGATGTGTGGCGGCCGGGGCCGGGCGCGGGGGCACAAAGATGACCCAGCACAAACAGCATGTCACAAGTCGGGTCATAAGGTGAAGTCGTGTCGAAGCGACGTTCGGTATCATACGGTTTCCTTGCTGAGAATACTCACACAGCACCATGATACCCGCCCTCCATTCGCCCGCCAACCCTCGCTTGTGCAACATGCACCTTGACGGGTCAGTCGGCGGTCCATAGAATGCGGACCCTGGATTGGATGAAGCGGCAGTCGGTTGCTCTCCTATGACCACCGACTACCGGCTACTGACTACCGACTACCGATTCTGGCAGGGACCGCAAAGCAATGATTGGAATCAATGAGAACTATCTGAAGCTCCGGGCCGGGTATCTGTTTCCGGAGATCGGCCGGCGGGTCCGGACGTTCAAGCAGGAACATCCGAATGCCAAGGTCATCAGCATGGGCATCGGCGATGTCACGCAACCGCTGGCGCCCGCGGTGATCGAAGCCATGCACCGGGCGGTGGACGAGATGGGCCGGCAGGAGACCTTCCGGGGCTATGACGACAGCGGCGTCGGCTACGAATTCCTGCGCCAGGCGATTGTCGACAGGGACTTCGGCGCGCGGGGCATCTCCATCGACTTGGACGAGGTCTTCGTCAGTGACGGCACCAAGTCCGACACCGGCAACATGCAGGAGGTCTTCGGCGTTGACAACGTCGTCGCCGTGGCTGACCCGGTCTACCCGGTCTACGTCGATACGAACGTCATGGCGGGGCGGACGGGTCCCGCCGGCAGCGAGGGCCAGTTTGCGGGGATCGTCTATATGCCTGCTACGGCCGAGAACGGCTTTGTCCCCAAGCCGCCGGATAGGCCGGTGGACATGATCTACCTGTGCTTCCCGAACAATCCCACGGGCACGGTGGCGACGGAGGCGGATCTGGCCCGGTGGGTCAAGTATGCCCGCACCAACAAGGCCGTGATCTTCTTCGATGCCGCCTACGAAGCCTTTATCAAGGACCCGGCGGTCCCGCACTCGATCTACGAGATTGAGGGGGCCAAGGACGTCGCCATCGAGTTTCGAAGCTGCTCCAAGACGGCCGGGTTCACGGGTGTCCGCTGCGCCTACAGCATCGTGCCCAAGCAGCTTAAGGCCTATGCGAAGGACGGCCGGGCGGTGGAGGTCAATCCGATCTGGCGACGCCGGCACACGACGAAGTTCAACGGCGTTTCTTACATTACCCAAAGGGGCGCCGAGGCGATCTACAGTCCCGCCGGCGCCAAGCAGGTGCAGCAGACGATCAATCTCTACATGGCCAATGCGGGCCTGATCCGCGATGCGCTCACCAAGCTCGGGTACACGGTCTACGGTGGCCTCAACGCACCCTACATCTGGGTCCGCACGCCGAAGGGCCTGGGGTCGTGGGAGTTCTTCGACCTGCTCCTGAACAAGGCCAATCTCGTCTGCACGCCCGGCGCTGGTTTTGGGCCTTCGGGCGAGGGGTACGTGCGTCTGACCGCGTTCGGCCTGCCGCAGAACGTCGAGGAAGCCTTGAATCGATTGGCCAAGCTGTAAAGAAAGGTAGTCGGTAGTCAGTAGTCGGTTGGAATCCCATGACTGGCGATCACCGACTACTGACTACCGACTACAAGGTTCTTCATGACCGACTGGGTGACGGCATATATCGGATTGGGAAGCAATTTGGGCGACCGGGAGCGCACGATTCGCGAGTCGCTACGGATGCTCGGCGGCGACGGGAGCATCGAGGTGACCCGTGTCAGCGATCTTCAGGAAACCGCGCCGCTGGGGCAGGTGGCTCAGCCGAACTATCTCAATGGCGTGGCCGAGATCAGGACGGGACTGGGACCACAGGAACTGCTCCAGAGGTTCAAAGCGACGGAAGCCGCTCTCGGACGGGGGCCTCATGCCAAATGGGCCTCCCGAACGATTGATCTCGATTTGCTGTTGTACGGTGACCGGATCATCCGCGACAATGGGCTGATCGTGCCTCACCCGGACGTTCACTTGCGATCATTCGTGCTGGAGGGTCTGTGCCAGCTCGATCCCGATCTGATCTACCCATTGCTCAAGGTACCCATGCGCGAGCTTTTGCAGCGTCTGGGCGGCGGCAGTTTCGTCCTGAACCAGGACGCTCCGCAGCTTATCAGTGTCGCCGGCGTTATCGGCGTCGGCAAGACCACCTTGGCCAAGAAGCTGGGCGAGGTCTTCCGGACCACGGTCCTGTTCGAGCCGTATGACACCAACCCGTTCCTGCCGGAGGTCTATGCGGGCAAATGCGAGCTGGCCCTGGACTGTCAGTTGTTCTTCCTCGTGCACCGGACCAAGGAACTCGGGCGGGAGATTCTGCCGCCGGGGCGCATTGCCATAACGGATTACGTGTTTGACCAGGAGATGATCTATGCCCGACGACTGCTGGGCCCGACACAGTTGGCGCTCTACGAGAGCATCTACCGGCCGTTCTTCCGGATGGTGGCGACCCCCGGCCTGGTGATCTACTTGCAGGATTCGCCCGCGAATTGCCTGCAGCGGATTCACCGACGCAACCGGCCCTACGAGCAGGGGGTCAGCCTCGATTTTCTGGAAGCCCTCGACGGCGACTATCAGCACATGTTCGCCAACTGGAAAGCCAGTCCGGTGATCCGCATGCCGGCCTCGCGGCTGACCGGCTACGCACCGGCGGTGGTCGAGCACCTTGTCCTTCAAGTCAAAGCGTACGTCGCGATGGAAGCTGAACTAATGGGCTCCAACGGGCCACTGGCATTGTCATGCTGAACGAAGTGAAGCATCTGGGTAACGAATGAGAATAACGATTGTTGCCTCACCAGCCCAGATCCTTCGCCTGCGGCTCAGGATGACAGACTGCTGGCACGCTACGTGTACAATCCCATTTCGTATGGGTTACGTGAGGCAACAGAAATGCAGATAGCAAAGACAATAACTGAGATCCGAGCGTGCGTCAGCCAGGCCCGTGCAGCGGGCAAGACCGTGGGCTTCGTACCCACGATGGGCGCGCTCCACGTGGGCCACGTTTCGCTCATCAAGGCGGCCGCCGAGCGGTGCGACTTCGTTGTCGTCAGCATCTTCGTCAATCCGACGCAGTTCGGCCCGGGCGAGGACTTCGAGAAGTACCCCCGGCCGCTCGATAAGGACTTGGCAATCTGCGAAGAAAGCGGCGTGGATGCGGTCTTTGCCCCCAGCCCCGCCGAGATGTACCCGCGTCAGAACCTGACGTGGGTCACGGTGGAAAAAGTGTCGGAGCCGCTGTGCGGCCGGTTCCGGCCGGGCCATTTCCGGGGCGTCGCCACGGTCTGCGCGAAGCTCTTCAACGTCGTCGGTCCCAATGCCGCCTTTTTCGGCCAGAAAGACGCCCAGCAGGTGGCGGTTATCCAGCGGATGGTCGCCGACCTCAATATGCCGTTGGAGATCGTGGTTTGCCCGACCGTGCGCGAACCGGATGGACTGGCCACCAGTAGTAGAAATCAGTATCTCAGCCCGCAAGAGAGGAAGGATGCAACAGTGATTTATCGCGCGTTGCAGAGGTCCGCCGAGCTGATCCGCGAAGGCAAGGCGGCTGCGGCAGAGATCACTCGCTACATGGGCGAAGTCCTCCGGCAGGTTCCGGCCTTGCGGATCGAGTACGTGAGCATCGTGGACGCCGAGAGTCTTGACGATCTCAGGCGGGTCGAGGGCAAGGTCCTGGTGGCCGTGGCGGCTCGGCTCGGCTCGACCCGGCTGATCGACAATATCGTGGTGGACGCGACCGCAAAATAGCGTATAATGCCGCCGGGATGGGGCGCGAGCAATAGCATAAGCGGTGTGATGATATGTTGATAAAAGTGCTCAAGAGCAAGCTGCATCGGGCCCGGGTCACCGAGGCAAAGCTGCATTATCCCGGCAGCATCGAGATCGACGAGAACTTGATGTGGGCGGCGGGAATCACGCCCTACGAGGCCGTCACGGTCGCGGATCTGAACAATGGCAATCGGCTCCAGACCTACGTGGTTCCGGGCGAGCCAGGCTCCGGCAGGATCGTCATCCTCGGGGCAGCGGCTCGATTGGTCAGGGCACAGGACACCGTGATCATCTTCAGCTTTGCCTACTGCACGCCCGACGAGGCTGGTGAGTTGATGCCCAAAATCGTTGTCCTGGACGAAAACAACCGAATCGTGGAGAAACCGTAGATAGTCGCCCGATGCACCCCGAACTCTTCAAAATCCCACTGATTCCCCTGACGATCAAGAGCTACGGCTTGATGATGGTCGTCGGATTCCTGGCGGCGGTGGCGATCATCCGCTACCTGAGCCGGCATTTTACGCGCGATCCCCAGATCATCACCAATGCGGCCCTGTATGCACTTGTCGCGGGGGTTGTGGGAGCACGGGCGTTCTTCGTCCTCCACTATTTCGATCGATACCGCGCTGACCCCTTGAGCGTATTCGCCATTTGGAACGGGGGCTTGGAGGTGATCGGCGGGGTGATGCTGGCGATCGCCGTGATTTTGCTCTACGGCCGGCACCATAAGGTGCCGATCCGCCACTATCTGGACGTGCTCGCCATCGGCCTGCTGGCCGCCTTGATGTTCGGCCGGATCGGGTGCTTTCTGAACGGCTGCTGTTATGGCAGACCGACCGACCTGCCTTCGGGCATGCGCTTCCCGTATGGCTCGTTCTCGTACAGCAGCCAGGTCAAACCCGATCCCGGCCGCCATCGGCTGGAGCCCTATTTCACGCTGCCGCAAGAGTATTTCAGCCATACAACGGAAGACGGCGTCGATTCTTCCGAGCTCAAGCCGGCGAAGTACCTCACGCCGGAACAGCGGGAGCTTGTGACCAAGGGGCCGTATCGCGCATTGCCGGTTCACCCCACGCAATTGTATTCCTCGGCGGCTGCGGGTCTTCTCGCCTTGCTACTCTATGGCTTCTGGCGGCGCTCCCAGCGAGCCGAGGCGAGTGGGCGGTATGGCGTGCTCACCAAGCCCGGCTCGATCTTCGGCCTGATGTTCATCCTGTACGCCATCAAGCGATTCTCCGTGGAGATGATCCGCGACGACAATCCCTTCGAGATGGCGGGACTGACCATCTCGCAGCTTCTATGCTTCGTCCTGGCCGCCCTCGGCATCGCCCTGGCGATCTATTTCGGTCTCAGCAAGCCGGAAAAGCTGCCGTCGCCGAAGTCGAAGTGAACGTCGTTCTCCCAGCACGATGAGCGTAAATCTTTTGCCGGCCTGATCCTACCAAGGCCGGAAGGCCTTGGGGCTGGTCTATGGTGTCGAGGGCGTCCCGCCCTCGAATCGCGGGCAGGATGCCCGCGACACGACCATCCCAAGCTGTGCTTGAGGCTGCCACCCGATCTCACCACGCCTGGTTCTTGGCCTTCGTGCGGATCGTTGATTTTTTTCAAGAATATTTTGATATTTCCCTTTACAATTTGATTTATGGCAAATACTATATTGTCAAATCAAATATGGAGACAAGAATATGACCACGTCAAAGAAGCCAGAGGCCGGCCGGCGGAAGAAGACCGTTGCGGAGCTCACCGAGGCCGAGTGGGAGATTATGAGAGTCGTCTGGGAAAAGGAGCCGTGTGCCGCCGGCACCGTCCAGGAAGCACTTGCGGCCACCCGGGACTGGTGCTACGCCACCGTCAAGCTCACGATGGACCGCATGGTCCAGAAGGGTTTCCTGGAGATCAACAAGATTCGCAACCTGCAGCTTTTCCGGTCCTGCATCAGCGAAGTGGAGGCCAGGCGGGGAGAACTCCGCAAGATGCTCAAGCGCGCCTTTGGCGGGGCGCTAACCCCCATGCTGAAGTTCCTGATCGAGCATGAAGGCCTCTCGCAGGATGAGGCGGCGGAGCTGCGCGAATTCGTGAAGAAGGCCGAACAGGGGAAAGATTGATCGAGCGGATTCACAGGAGCGGGAGGTCCACCCATGAACCAAGCTATCAACGACTGGCTGGCCGGCTTGAACGGTATCGGCAAAGCGTTCTGCAGCTATGCCGCCGGCGCATTCATCCAATCGGCTCTCTTGGTCATTCTGCTCTTCGCCATTGACCTGCTGCTTCGCAAACGGGTGCGCGCCGTCTTTCGATATTGCGTATGGCTGCTCGTGCTTGTGAAACTGGTTCTGCCGCCAACCCTGTCCTTGCCGACTGGAATTGGATATTGGGTCACAGACCGTTTGCCCGCCGCCTCTCCCGTGCCGGATCGCTTTGCGGATGCCGTTAGATTTGAGGGCGCGGGGCCGCGTCGATCTGCGGGTTCAGAACCGTCGGGACGAATTCCGCAGGTCCAACCTCCTTCGAATATGGCCCAGACGGATGCCCCTGTTACGTCTGTGGCTCTGAGTTTGACTCCTATCACCTGGCAGGGAGTCGTCTTCCTCCTGTGGCTTGTGGGTGTGCTTGCTTTCGCAGCGCTGCTGGCTCAGCGTCTGCGGTTCGTCAGAGGACTTGTCGCCGCGAGCATCCCTGCCGAAGGGGGATTGCTTGGCTTATTGGAACAGTGTCGCCGGCAAATTGGCGTTCGCCGGCAGGTGGGGCTAAGGACGTTAGACACCGTTCCCAGTCCGGCGGTCTGCGGCCTGCTGCGGCCCATCATCTTGATGCCGGCTTCACTTGTTGAGAAACTCTCGCCCGAAGGACTCAGAGCGGCCCTGATTCATGAGCTTGCCCACATCAAGAGGGCCGACTTGTGGGTCAATGCCGTGCAGACGTTCCTGCAGGTCGTCTACTTCTACAATCCCTTCGTATGGTTCGCCAACGCGATCATTCGCAGGACGTGCGAGGAAGCGGTGGATGAGACGGTCCTCGTGACCCTGGGAGGAGAGGCGAAGAGCTACAGCAACACCCTGATCGACATCGGCGAGATGGCGTTCTGGAAAGCCGACTTTGGCCTGCGTCTGGTCGGCGTAGCGGAATCAAGAAAAGCCTTGCAATGGAGGATCAAACACATGTTGACGAGACCAGTACCCAAAAGCGCAAGAATCGGAGTCCTCGGCACCATCGCAATCCTGGTAGTCGCGGCGGTCCTGCTCCCGATGGCGAGGGCCGAGAGGGCGAGCAAGAATATGCCCACCACTGGGCCAGCGACCGCTACGGAAGTGACCGCAAGCGTCCCGGCAGCCGGCGAGAGCGACTCGATCGTGGACCCGAACACTGGACTCAAGTTCACCGTGGCCAGGAAGATCGCCGGAGCTAATGATGTCATCGAAAGCGACAGCGGTATCTCCATGTCACCGAACGGCAAGTTCCTTTTGTGGCGCGGCCGCGTGGTGCCGCAGGACGGCAGTCCCGCCTTCACGTTGAAGGAGCTCAAGGGTGCAAGCATTGCCTCGTGGTCGCCCGATGGGCAGCAGATTGCGTTCAACTTCGAAGGCATCGAGGTACTGCCCGTCTCGGCGGAGACGGGCCGGCCCGCTGGTCCCGGCCGTAAGCTCCTGCAAGGCGCGAATTGGTTCCGCGGCAGAATCTACTGGTCCACCGATTCGCAGCGAATCCTTTACATCAAATGGAATCCGCAGATAGAACGCGAAGTAGGCAGCATAGCCCTGGGCGATGGCCGCCTAAACAAGGAGCCGGATTACGGAGACTTCGGAGTTCTGTCCCCCGACGGCAAGACAATGGCCTATTCCATGTATGAAGACGGCATTTGGACCAAACCGGCCAGTGGCGGAGTTACCCGTATTGCCCGACCGCGGCGGGACTTTTGGCTCGATGAGGTGACCGTTTGGACTTCGGATAGCCAATGGGTCGTGAGTGCGACCGGTCGAGATATGCCGGCACAGCTCCACTTCGCCCGGCCAGCGGATGGAAACGGATTCGATATGTCTCCACCGGAGGCTGCGGGCAGATTTGTCGGCAAATCACTGGACGGCAAGAAGCTGTGCTTCTACCGTTCCGCCTTCGATCCACGAGCCATCTGTCGGATCGTGCCAGTCTCAGGTGGTCCCGCTCTTGATGGCGGTCCGGTTGCCTTAGAAGCCTCCGAAGACGTCCGTTTCTGGTCTCCGGATTCTGCTTCGCTGGCGGTGCTCAGGATGGACCAACGGGCCCGTCCCTCTTTGTGGTCCACACGCCTGCCTGGAGGGGATCGCGTTCAGTTCAACCTACAGCCACTTGGGGCGGGGCCCGGACCTTTCCTGTTGTCTCTTTCCCCGGACGGCAGGAAGCTGTTCTACCTGGCGCTTCGGCCCACTGGTCAGGGGGGCAGGGAGCTGATTTTCTATGTCGTTCCCATTTCCTTGAAAGAAGGCCGGACGACGGGGCCGGCCGTACTGATCCTCAACAAAGAGTGGCAGAACCAATCTGGAGGGATGTTAAGATCGGACAGGGTGGGTCTGTGGTCTCCCGATGGAACCAGGATTGCTGCGCCGCGCGAGAGCGAGCAAGGGCATGAGCTCTGGGTCTTGTCCGCCGACGGCAGCACGCCTGTCCGGATCGCCCAAACGCCCGATGGACTGGCGACCCGTCTGCGGTGGTCACCCGATGGCAGGATGATCGCCTTCAATCTGAGTGCGCCGGAGCGTGAGATTCTCCAGGTAATTCCTTGTGAAGGGGGGACGGCTAAGACCGTACTGACCATGCCCAAGGGACAAGCTGTCGCCTTTAGCTGGGCTCCTGACAGCAAGGAGATTGTCGCTGCATACGACGGAACGATCTCAAGTCTCTCACTTACGGGCGGCGGTCCGCGCGTAATCGCCAGATTGCAGGAGGCGGGCTATGAGAGCGCCTCGTGGGTCTGCTGGTCTCCCGATGGGCAACGCCTGGCTTTTTATGGTGAGAGAGTGGGGGAGCCTGGTCGGTTGTGTCTGCTCGCGCCAAGCACTGGTAAGATCGTCCCGTTGGAGAGTAGTCCGAAGAAAGCCTGGAGTTTCGCCTGGTCTCCGGATAGCAAGATGATCTCCTGTACGTCCGAAGAGGCTCAGAAGACGCGTCCTGCCGGGGTCATTCGCGAACTGGAGATAGCGGCAGCGTTACAGAAGGTAGCGCCGGTCGCCGAAAAGAAAGCGACCACCTCCAAGGCCGCTGCAAAAGTAGAACCCATCGCTGGCCCGGTCTTCACGGACAACTTCGACAATGGCCTCTCCAAGCATTGGCGGTTCTGGGAGGGGAAGAAGGAGCTGGGGCCGCCGGCGGCATACGCCGTCGAGAACGGGCAGTTGCTGCTATCAAACAGCGGAGCTCACCTCGACGGTATCGACTGGAGCGACTACGTCGTGAAAGTCCGCGTGTGCATCAAGGAGGCCGTGGCCTCGGGCGAGGGGGTTTTCGCCATCGAAGTGCGCACGACGCCCAGCCCGTTCGGCGCCAGGGATCGTTACACGTTGGTTCTTACTTGCGTGGACGGCAATCCTGCCTTCCTGGCCCTGGGCGCCTGTTACAACGACAGTTCGAAGAAATTGCAGCATGCGGTGTGGAAGAACGTCGGGTACAGCTTTGTGCGGGACCAGTGGTACACGGTGGAACTCGAGGTCCGAGGCCAGCAAGTGCGAGGGTATCTGGATGGCAAGCTTGTCATAGAGGCAACGGATGCGCGGTTGTCCAAGGGCGGAATCTGGCTGACGGCCTGGAGGACCCGTGTCCTTCTCGACGACTTCAGCGTGCGTCAACTGCCATAGGCTGGTTGCCCACGAGTTGTGCCGACGGGGTTCGTATGTGCAAAACAAAACGCGTCCCGAAGGGGTTTTGTGGGAAATAGACGTTGACGAAGCCTTGACGGAAGGTTAATCATCATGGATGCAAGGACGTGACGTGTGCGTTCTCGGATCACGGAAACCGCAAGGAACCTCGAAAGGAGAACCCATGAAACGATGCACTTCGAAGAGACGCCTGATCGGACTGTTTGTGTTGTCGTGGCTGCTCGTTCTGGCGTTCTGCCTGCTATCGTACGGGCAGAATGGATCAAACGACAACGATCCGCACGCGACGGGGTATCTCCCGCCGACCCTGGAGGAGGAGCGGCACTTCCTGGAGACTCACCGCCGGATCGTCAAGGTATGGCCAAACCGGCTGGCCTGGCTGCGGGTCAATGAGGAGCGAAAGAAGAAGGGGTTGGAGCCCTTGCCAGAGCAGGGCTTCGTACGCAACGGGGCCGAGAAAGATTACACGGTGGGCAATGGGCCCGTCATCTCAGGCGTGCCAAAGGGATTCGTGGGCTTGACGAGCCTGTCCACATACACGGACAACAGCCTGCTGGACGCCTTTCCCGAGATCCGGACCCAAGGGTCGATAGGTTCGTGCACCAACTTCGCCATCACCTACTACCAATTGACATACACGGCGGGGCGCGCCTACGAGTACCATGACAACAAGAACGTCAGCAACAATGATACGAAGTTCTCGCCGAAGTGGACATATAACATGATCAATCGAGGTGGGGACAACGGGTCAAAGCCCACCGATGCCTACGGCGTTCTGGAAAAGCACGGAGCGGCGCGGTGGAGCCTGTTCCCCTATCAGACCAACGGTGCCGACCCCAAGAGCTACCGCGAGTGGTGTCGCGACGGTGAGACCTGGCGGGATGCGATCCGCTATCGCATCGCGCCCTGTGACGTTGTTGCGCCGGACACCGCCGGCGGTCCCGATGCATTGCTCACCAGCATCAAGACATCCCTTGCCAATGGCGAGGTTCTGACGTTCGCGACGTACATCAGCGGCTGGCAGTTCACGACCCTCCAGGACGACAAGAGCACTCCGGATGATAACGCCTTTGTGCGAAAGCCTGTTGCTTCCTGGGTCAACAATGCCGCCCAGGCCAATCATATGATGACAATCGTCGGCTACAATGACAACGTCTGGACGGACATCAACAAGAACCGCAAGGTCGAGACTGCGGAAAGGGGCGCGCTGAGGATCGCGAACAGTTGGGGTCCGAACTGGCAGGATTACGGGTTCTGCTGGCTGGCGTATGATGCGCTCAGAAGTACATCAACCGCTGGCGCCCCAAGCTCTGGCAGGCAACCTGCCATAGCGAGCGACGTCTACTCTATCCTCATGCATTTGAACGACGGAGCTTTCCCCGGCTATCCTTACGAGCCATGGCTCCTTGCCAAATTCAAGCTCACCCATGCCAAGCGGAATCAGTTGGGCGTGCTGTTGGCGGCTGCCAACGGTGTATCGTGGCCTCCGGGTGCGCTCCAATTCCAGGGCGGACCCTATGCGTTCGACGGGACTACTAATACGGAGCCCTGTGAAGGAACGTTCGTCTTCGATCTCACTGAGATTCTTCAAGACGCATGGGATTCCGGCGCTTGTGAGCTGCGGGTCGCAGACGATGACGACCGGAGCAACCTGGATTCTTTCGGCTCACCGGACGGCTACGCGGCCACGCTTCTGGGCTACAAACTGATCGACATGACCGAGGCACGCGGAAGCGAGATCCTGGATGACCCGGAACCAATTGACGCGGAGGAATGCGGGTGGAGCCTGGCTTACCCCTCTTACGATGAGCAAGCCCCGGTGGCTGTGGCGTCGGCCCAGCCGGCCTTTGGTCGCGTTCCGTTGACGGTCCAGTTTAATGGGAGCGGGTCCTCCCTCGGCATGGATGCCTATGTGTGGGACTTCGGTGATGGTTCATCGCCACTCCCAGTTCAGGATCCCAGGACCCTCACCTCGCACATATACAGCACCGTCGGCACTTATGCCGCGACGCTGACAGTCCTGGACGAAGACCACTGGTACGAGTCTTCCACTCGGGTGCCTGTTACGGCGACCCGCAGGAAATGAACGTGCAGGGCGACCGCTTCGCGGCGTGCGACGAGGCTATTCTGCGCGTATCCATCGCCGATGGCAAGTGGATTGCTTACGTCATTTCTTTTTCATGTACCCTTTGACTTGCCGCTTGGGTGTTCTGTCCATGGGGTGGATAGAACGTGGCCGGGGAGATATAATAATGCGCATCTGCAACAATGCTGGGCCGGGAGGCCGAACGCATAGGGCAGCAGGGGCGTCCAAACATGACGCATCGCAGTTGGCGTCCCCAGAGCGTGCCACGAGTCTCGTGACGAGGATAACGCATGCGGAAGAAAGTTGCATACACGCTGGCGATAACCGTCGTTGTCATCGCTGGCGGCACTTTGATCTGGATGTACGGCAGGCCGCTGAACGCGGACGACGTGCTGGCGGCCTATGCGAAGCAGCCGAATTGCACCGCCGTCAAGATCGTGTATCCCCTGGACGGGACCCTATTTCCACCCGAGATCGTTCCGCCGACGGTCCGCTGGGAGGATGAGAACGCCGATGCCTCGACGTGGCTCGTTCGGGTGGAGCTTGCCGACGGCCAGGCGCCGGTCGATTGCCTGAGCCGCGAGCGTCAGTGGACGCCGACGGCACAGGATTGGGAGCGCATCAAGAAGGGCTCGGTGGAGAAAGAGGCTCGGGTCCTGGTGATCGGTGTCAAGTCCGGCCTGCCTGTGAAGGTCGTATCGGCCGCCGCCATTGCCGTGCGGACTTCGAAAGATGAAGTGGGGGCGCCGCTGTTCTACCGGGAGGTGAATCTGCCCTTCATCGACGCCGTGACGGACCCGTCGAAGATCCGTTGGCGCTTCGGATCGATCTCGTCGCCGCAGCCGCCGCCGGTCATCCTTACGGGCTTGCCCGTCTGCGGGAATTGCCACTCATTCACGCAGGACGGCCGGACGCTGGCGATGGACGTCGATTACGCCAACAGCAAAGGATCGTACGTCATTGCGCCCATCAAGCCGCAGATGGTGTTGGCCACGAGCGACATCATCACGTGGGACGACTATAGGAAGGAGGATGGGGAGCAAACGTTCGGGCTACTCTCCCAAATGTCCCCGGACGGCCGGTACGTCGTCAGCACGGTCAAGGACAAGTCCGTCTTCGTACCGATGCCGGACTTGGCGTTCTCGCAGTTATTCTTCCCGATCAAGGGGATTCTGTGCGTCTACGACCGGCAGACGAAGGTCTTCAGCACCTTGCCCGGCGCGGATGACCCCACCTACGTCCAGAGCAATCCAAGCTGGAGCCCCGACGGCAAGTACATCGTCTTCGCCCGCGCCAAGGCATACGATCTCAAGAACACCAAGGGCCAGGGCAAGGTCCTGCTGACGCGGGAAGAGTGCAAGGAGTTCGTCGAGGACGGCAAGCCGTTCCTGTTCGACCTGTATCGTATCCCCTTCAACGAGGGCAAGGGCGGCGTGGCGGAACCGATCAAAGGGGCGTCCCACAACGGCATGAGCAACTACTTCGCCCGTTACTCGCCGGATGGCCGCTGGATCGCCTTTTGCAGGGCCAAGAGCTACATGCTGCTTCAGAAGGACAGCGTGCTATACATCCTTCCGGCCGCGGGCGGCGAGGCCCGCCGGCTTCGGTGCAATGCCGGCCGGATGAATTCCTGGCATAGCTGGTCGCCCAACGGCAAATGGCTCGTTTTCTCGTCCAAGGCCTGGTCCGATTACACGCAGCTTTGCCTGACCCATATCGATGACAATGGCGAAAGCACCCCGCCTGTTCTGCTGGCAAACCTGACCAGCGATAAATGGGCCGCCAATATCCCCGAGTTCGTCAACGCCGGCCCCGACGCCATCGCGAAAATCAGCGAGCAGTTCCTGAATGACTACTCTTTCGTTCGTGCCGGCAATGAGTTCTACCGCCACGGCGACGCGGACAATGCCATCCAGGAGTACGGTAAGGCGCTGGCGCTGAACCCCGACAACATCGAGGCCCACCAGAAGCTTGGGTTCCTGCTCTATCACGTCAAGGACCAGCCCCAGGAAGGCATGACCCACCTGCGCAAGACCATCGCCCTGGACCCTCACAATGTCCGCGCTCACTACGATCTTGGCCTGGCCCTGCTCCATCAACGGAAGATCGACGAGGCCGGTGGACACCTTATGGAGGCCCTGGCCCACATGCCGGCCGGGGGGCTGGACGATCAATACACGCCCCTCCGGGTGCATCAGAACTTCGGAGAAGCATTGTTGTTGGCCTACAAGTTGCCGGAGGCGAAGGTGCATCTAACCAGGGTTGTGGAACTTGACCCGGCCAGCGCGCAAGGGCACTACTGGCTGGCCCAGGCGTTGGCCGGCCTGGGCGAGATGGAGCCGGCCCTGCTGAGCTACGCGAAGGCCATGAAGCTTGATCCGAGAGTGGATATCTCCCCGGGGCTGCACCATCTGTTGGCTAATGGTCTCCTGCAGAAACGCCAATACCGCGACGCGGTCAGCCATGAGGAACGGGCCTTGGCGATGGCGCAAGCCGAGGGTGACAATGCGCTCGCGGCCCGTCTCAAGAAAGCCGTGGAGTACTGCCGGCAGTTGGAGCAGGCGGCCAAGCAGTAGCCTGGATCGGGCGGGCGGCCGATCGTCTCACGAGGTGCTCATTTCGCCGATTTCGGCCGAACATTTCACGTCGCGACCAATATTATGGTGCATACGTCTTGCGTGCGAATCTGGGTTTTGTTAAAATAAGAGCTTATGGGGTTATACGATAGAGATTACACGCAGCCGGAGTCCCGGCGACGGTACCATGATCTGTCGCAGGTGCAGTTCAACTTACCCCAGGTGACGCCGGCCGTCAAATGGCTGTTGATCATCAACATCGTGGTCTTCGCCCTCAGTCTGGTTCCCTCGGTGGGCGTCTTTCTCGCGAGTTGGCTTGCGATTGACACGACTACGTGGGCGGCTGTCATGCAGCCGTGGAGATTGCTCACGTACCAGTTCCTCCACAAGGACGCTTGGCACATCTTCATGAACATGATTGGCCTGTTCCTGATCGCACCGCCGCTGGAGCGGTCCTGGGGGGGCAGGCGGTTTGTCCTGTTCTACTTGGGCTGCGGTGCGGTCGGAGCGCTGACCTACATCACTCTGGCAATGGTGGGATGGCTCGGCGTGGGCCTGATGGTCGGGGCGTCGGGGGCGGTCTTGGGAGTTGTGGCCGCGTGTGCCGTGCTGTTTCCGCACTTTAGCCTGATCGTCTTCGTGTTCCCGGTGCCCATTCGCATCGTGGCGGTCGGTCTGATGCTCGTCTACTTGGTGAATGTGCTCACCGCCTACGGTCACGGCGGTGCCGGAGGCGACGCCGCGCACCTCGGTGGAATGGCCACCGGACTCGTGTACGTACTGCTGCATCCGGCGTGGGATAGGCTCACGCTGAAGATGCGGTCCGGCTCCTGGGAAAAGAAGATGGAAGAGAGCCGGCGGCTGCAAGTCGAGGTGGACCGCATTCTGGTGAAGGTGCATCACTCCGGCCTGCACAGCCTGACCCGTCGCGAAAAGGCAGCTCTCAAGCGCGCCACGCAAGAGGAAGTCCGGCGCCACCAGTTGTAGGACTCGGACGATCTATTACCGACGAGACCTGTGACGTATCCCGGGTTGCGTAGCCCATCGGCGGCTTTCAATCCCACTTGAATCGGACCTTGTTCTCGGTCAGGTCTTGGATGCGCCGCCGGACGTTTTCCCGCTTGATCTTCGGGTCACGCCACGTGGCGAGTTCATCCTTGCTCTCGCGGACTTGGTTCTGAAGATCGTTGAGTTTCTTGAGGAGCTGCTCGCAGGCAATCTCCTTGCGTCGCACGATCAGGTCGTACCGCTTGGCGATAACGTCCTGTAGCTCCATTCCGAGGGCCTGCTTTTTCGCATCCGACTTCTCGTTGCGGATCTGCCGCCACAACTCGTCGGCTCTCGTCTTGAGCTCGAAATCCGCCTTGAGTACGGCCCCCATCTCCGGGCTGGAGCTGTCCGCCTCGAAAATGTACCCGTATTGCTTCATCAAGCGGTCAAAGCCGCTGATGTAAAGCTGGGGGTCTCCTCCCTTGAGCTTGGTGAGAGCCTGCTCTTCCTTGGGGTAGTTGGCCTTGAGCCATTCGAGGAACTTGACGTTCCGTTCCTGCCGGCGAGCCTCGAGACGATCCCGGATGCTCTGGTCCAGCTCGGGTTGACCCAGTTGACGCAGTTGCGTCTGGAACCGCTCGGGATCCTTCTGACGAAGCTCGCTCAATTCCTTGGCCTTGGCGGGGTCCCGCTGCCGGAGCCCCTTCATAATCTTCTCGACAACGTCCTTCGAGAGGTCCCGCTGCCACGGAGGTTGCGTCTCCTTGGGCTCGTCCTTCCAGATATCGTTCTTTGCCTGCTGGGAACCGGCCGCCGCCAGCGGCGCTGCTGCCAGTCCGCCGGCCATGGCGAACCCTGCCAGGAACGCGGCCACTCGAAGCAATTGCATTGTTATTATCCTTTCCATAACTCGGTCTGAATCGCCATCAGCTCCGTTTCGAACTCTTCCGGGATTCCTACAACGCCGTTGTCGCTGTCATCGGCGTCCAGCGCCCGCACCTGGGCTTCGATCTGCCGGATCTCCGAGGAGAAATACACCAAGTCAAGATCATCGGTCGTAATGTCATCGCTCTCCCAGATCGCGGTCGGGATGATGGCGGCATAGGACAGGTGGGGCCGGCTCGTCGAGCGGGGGCCGAGCAGTCCGATCAGCGACAGCACGATCACGGCCGCCGCTGCCGCCACGGAAGCATGGACCAGCCTCCTGATTCTGTGTCTTCGAAGGGCCCAAACAGCCATCTGCGTCTTGAGGGCGGCGATGACCAGGGCATCCGGCGCCGGCGCCGGTTGCGCGTCCAGCCACCGCTCGCCCGCCTGGATGTCCTTGTGGGCCGTCCGGGCCGCTGGTTCGTCCATGAACCGCTGGAGCAGTCCGATCAGGTTTTCGTGCGCTTGATCTCCCATGGCATCCACCCTTTACCCCTCCATGAGCTCTCTCAGTTTCTTGAGTCCCCGGTGCAACTTGGACAACGCCGTGCCGATGGGTTCAGACCGGAGTTCGGCAATCTCCTTGAAACTCAGTTCCGAATAAAAACGCAGCAGGATCAAATCCCGAGTATCGGCATCCAGACGACTTAACTGAACCTGGAGTTTGTCGAGTCTTATTTCGCCCTCATCGGAGAACCGCGGTTCGTTCAACCCCGGCTCCAATTCCAATTGGCTCCGGTGGGCGTCCAACAGCTTTCGGCGCCGTTGCTTTCCCCGCAGGTGATCGTGGAAGATATTGGAGGCAATCTTGAAGAGCCAGCTTTCAAAGGCGCCGCCCTTGTACGACCCGATCTTCTCGACGAGCCGGATGAACAGCTCACTCAGAAGCTCGTCACTGAGGTTCCGGTCACCGGTCAGCCGATAAAAGTAACCATAACAGCGGCCGGCGTACATATCAACCACCTGCGCAAAGCTGTCAGCGTCCCCCGATTTACAGCCGTCTATGATTCGGGCTAACTCGACGCTTCTACCCATTCGTTGCGTTCACTACAGAAGACGTTTGCCCGCAAGGGCTTATTGCAGGAAATCACGAACCGACAAGCCGCCTATCGGACCTTCCTACGCGGTGCCGACCCCCACTCCGATCGTGCCGAGCATTACACCACGGCCTGTGTGCTACCACCATGCGTACCAGCCGTCAAACCGGCCAAGACTCGTCCGGGCCTTCCTCCTCTTCGGTCTCCTGTTCGAGTTTCCAGCCCTCCGTCTCTTCCATGTCATTGATCTCCCGCTGAACATACTTGAAGATCTTGTCCTGGAGCGGGCCGAGCTTGCTGTACCACTTGAGCATGTTCTGGTAGCTGCCGAGGAGCATGTCGAGCCGGATGAGCTGCCACTTTGCGATGCACTCGGCCTCCTTGACGCTCGCGAACGGATCGCACTTGAACATCTTGCGGCCGTCCGGCCCTTTCTCGCAGAGCTCGCACTGTTCGCACTGGATCATATTTTTGTCCTTTACAGAAGCATTCCGCCTGTGCTAAACTCTATTATACGAGTGTGGACGCTGGCGTACCAAGGATTTTACCCTTTTGTTGGAGTTGACATGGCCAAACCGAGACGTAGAAGGAAGATTGGCAGCAAGAAAAGACGCACACGTTGGAAGATCAGGCATAAGATCAGCGGCTAAAGATCCGCCCGTGGCAGGATCTTTGGTTTTGTGAATAGACCCGACGCCGGATACGAGGCGAAAATTGTCCTATGCGCGAAGATGTCGATGAAGCATTTCCGTGTAGTCTTCAAGCCGGACGGTAGGGAGATCTCGATCCACGAGGGTGCTACCCTCCTTGAGGCCGCGAGACAAGCCGGCATCATCCTGGCGACAGCCTGCGGTGGCAAGGGCACCTGTGGCAAGTGTGCCTTGCGGCTCCATCCCTCCGGGCAACAGGTTCTCGCCTGTCAGCACCAGGTACAAGACGACTTGGCGGTGGTGGTCCCGCCGGAGTCGCGCTTCTACGAGCACAAGATCCTCGATCACGGGATCGCGGCCGGGGCCCAGATTCACCCGACGGTCTACCGCAAATACCAGGCAGGGGCCGGTATAGGGAAGATTCTTGGCGTTGCGGTCGATATCGGGACCACAACCGTCGTTGCCAAACTGCTCAACTTGGCCAGCGGCCAATGTCTCGCCACAAAGGCCGTGCTGAACCCGCAAACCCGCTTCGGTGACGACGTGGTCAGCCGCATCAGTTACGCTCAATCTGAAGAGCATCTGGCCGAGCTGCACAACGTCATCATCGAGTGCATCAATACGTTGATCGACCGCCTTTGCCGGCAGGCGGGTGTTCCCGCGTCGAGCATCTATGAGGCGTCCATCGTCGGCAACACGACCATGAACCACATCTTCCTGCGGCTGCCCGTCGAACAGCTTGGCCGGGCCCCGTACCGGGCGTGGTCCGTCGAGGCCCACGATGTCCCGCCCCTGCAATTGGGGATCGCCATGAACCCTGCGGGCAATGTCCACTGTGCCGAGAACATCGCGGGTTTTGTGGGGGCGGATACGACGGCCGTCGCCTTGGCCGTGGACATGGATTCTATCGACGACCGGGTCCTCGTCGTCGATATCGGGACCAACGGCGAGATCGTGTTAGGCACCCGCGCGCAGCTTTACGCGGCCAGTTGTGCGGCGGGGCCCGCTCTCGAAGGAGCGCGCATCAAGCATGGCAGCCGGGCGGCCGACGGCGCCGTGGAAGCCGTTGTCTTCAACGGAGACATCACTTTGGACACCATTGGCACAAGTCCCCCTCGCTCGATCTGCGGCAGCGGCCTGATCGACGCGGTGGCTGTGCTGCTGGACCTCGGCATCGTCGATGCGACGGGCCGCTTCCTATATCGGCAGGGTGGGGGGGCGAGCCTGCTGGAGCCTATCGCCTCGCGCATCCGGGAACACCAGGGGCAACCCGCGTTCTGCCTGGCCCGCAGCGGGCAGACCTCGCTGCCGGACGTCATTCTAACGCAGAGAGACATCCGCGAGGTGCAGCTCGCCAAGGCCGCGATACGGGCGGGGATTCGCATTCTCATGGACAAGCTCGGCATGACCGACCGGGACATCGACCGGGTCCTCCTGGCCGGAGCGTTCGGCAACTACATTCGGCCGAGCAGCGCCGTCCGCATCGGTCTGCTGCCCAACGTGCCTCTCGATCGCATCCAGTCCGTCGGCAACGCCGCCGCCACCGGGGCGGAGATCCTGCTCATCAGCGAGGAATGCAGGGAAAGAGCTGCCAGACTGGCCCGCAAGATTCAGTACATCGAGATCGCGCACGAGAAGAACTTCAACGATGTCTTCGCCGACGCCATGTTCCTGAGTCCGTGATGCCTGCGTTGCGGCAGCTCGGGAGCCTGCCGTCATGCGTATAGGAGTTGAATCTCCTCGCGGGTGTGTCATCCTGAACGAAGCGAAGCGGAGTGAAGGATCTGGGCCGCGAAATAGAGAAACCTCTTACTCACAGGCCAGATCCTTCGCCGTTGGCTCAGGATGAAAATGCTCGCGCCGCTTGAGAACGCTTGGCGGTTGGTATCAGGCTCGTCGTACAACCAGGCAGGCGTTGTGGCCGCCAAAGCCGAAGGAGTTGCTCAAGGCGATGTCCACCTTCGCCTCCCGGGCTTTCCACGGGACGTAGTCCATCTTCAGATCGCACCGCTCGTCCTGGTGATCCAGATTGATTGTCGGAGGAATGAGCGAGTTGTTGATGGTCTTGATGGCCACGATCAATTCCACAGCCGCTGTGGCGCCGAGCATGTGTCCCAGGCAGCTTTTCGTGGAACTGATGGGGACTTTGTAGGCGTATTCGCCAAAGACGGCCTTGATCGCGGTGCTCTCGGCAATGTCGTTCAGTTGCGTGCTGGTTCCGTGGGCATTGATATAGTCGATGTCCTCCGGGTTGATCTTGGCGTCTGCCAGGGCCAGCTTCATCGCCATGGCGGCTCCTGCTCCGTCGGGCAGCGGGGCCGTGATGTGATAGCCGTCGCCCGTGGCCGCGTAGCCCAACAGCTCCGCATAGATTTTCGCGCCGCGCTTGCGGGCGTGTTCGTATTCCTCGAGGATCAGAATCCCGGCGCCTTCGGCCAGGACGAAGCCATCCCGATCCCGGTCGAATGGTCTTGATGCCGCCGTCGGATTGTCGTTGCGAGTGCTGAGCGAGCGGGCGGCACAGAAAGAACCAAGCCCAATGGGCGTCAAAGCGGCCTCGGACCCGCCGGTGACCACGGCCTCGCTTCGTTCGCTGGCGATGTTCCAGAAGGCCTCTCCGATCGTGTGGTTGCCCGACGCACAGGCGCTGGACACCGAGAAGCTCGGGCCTCGCAGGCCGAACTGGATCGCGATATTGCCGCTGGCGGCATTGGACATCAGTCGAGGCACGCAGAAGGGCGATACCTTGCTCGGCCCCTTCTCGATCAGCCGGACATGCTGGTCCTCGATTTCCTTGATCCCGCCGATCCCTGTACCGACGATCGAGCCTATCCGATAGGGGTCTTCCCGGGAGAGATCAAGGCCGCTGTCCTTCATCGCTTGGATGGCCGCCGCAACGGCGAACTCAGAGAATCGGTCCATCCGTTTGGCGTCTCGCCTGTCGATGTACTTGGTCACGTCGAAGTTCTTGATCTCTCCGCCAAAATGGACCGGGTACAGGCCGGCATCAAAGGATTCGATCGTCGAAACCCCGCTTCTGCCTTCACACAACGCACGAAACAACTCATCGACGGACTCGGATAGCGCGGTAATGCACCCCAAGCCGGTTATCACCACTCGGCGTCTATCCATTGGGCCTACGCGCTTTCCTTCTTCTTCGTTTGGGCAACATTGACGATGTACTCGATGGCGGCGCCGACCGTTTGAATCTTCTCGGCCTCCTCATCGGGGATGCTCATGTCGAATTCGTCCTCGAACTCCATCACGAGCTCAACGGTATCCAGAGAGTCGGCGTTCAGGTCGTTGATGAAGGAGGTGTTGCGGGTAATCTCCGACTTATCAACGCCCATCTGTTCGCTGATGATCTCGATTACCTTGTTTTCAATCGCCTGGACATCTATCTCGTCGATACTCACTTGTGTATCCTCCTTAACAGACTCGGAATTCTCTTGTAGGGCTACAACTGCGGTTCCCTGGATCTATAGGCACCAGTACCACCCTCCCTCTATGCGGCCGTTATCTTACTGGCTCCCGGGACGGTTGTACAACCATTTTTTCAGTTTTTTCACATGGCCATCCCGCCGTCGACGCACAGGACCTGGCCGGTGATGTACCCGGCATCGTCGCTGGTCAGGAAGGCCACCGCCTTGGCGACATCCTCAATGGTCCCCATGCGTCTCATGGGAATGAGTTGGACGGCGGCCTCGATGACCAGCGCGGGCAGCTTGCGGGCCATCTCCGTGTCGATGAAGCCGGGGGCGATGCAATTGGCCGTCACGTTCTTCTTGGCCAGCTCGCGGGCCGTTGTCTTGGCCAGTCCGATAAGTCCGGCCTTGCTGGCCGAGTAATTCGCCTGGCCGGCATTGCCCATCACGCCGGAGACCGAGCTGATGTTGATAACCCGCCCGAACTTGTTACGCAGCATGGACTTAGCGGCTGCCCGGATGGCCACGAAGGCCGCCCGCAGGTTGACGGCGATGACCTTGTCGAACTCCTCGTCGGTCATCCGGATCAGAAGGTTGTCCTTGGTGATTCCGGCGTTGTTGACGAGAATGCCGATGCCGCCGAAGTCCGAAGCCAATGACTCCAGGACCTCCGTGAATTTCTCCGTCTGCGTGATGTCGACGCACCGCGTCAGGACCTCAAAGCCGGCCTCTTTGACGGCCCGCTCCAAGTCTTTGAGCTGGTCTTCGATGATGTCCAGCCCCGCGACGATGCGTCCCTGCCGGAGCAGCTCGAACACGATCGCCCGGCCGATCCCTCGAGCTGCCCCGGTCACTACGGCAAGTCGTTTCTCTGCCATTTCTGCCTCCCGATCACGTCGCACACCCTACGCTCCCTCAACCAAGCCTTTCAGGGAGGTTAGGTCACTGACATTGGTCACCTTGGTCTTCCTGCTGATACGTTTCATCAGTCCGGTGAGGACTCGTCCCGGACCGATCTCGTAGAACTGCTCGACGCCGTCGGCCAACAGCCGCTCCATGCACTTTTGCCAGAGGATCGGGCTGGTGAGCTGGCGGGTCAGGCCGTCGATGATGCCGTCCGCACTGACGTAGTATTCCGCCGTGATATTGACAATCGTCTTGACGGGGCCCGGCGGCGAGATCCTGGATTGCCGCAACGCATTTTGCAGGGCCTCGGCGGCACGGGACATCAAGCGGGTATGAAAGGCCCCGGCCACTTCCAGCCGGATCGCCTTCATCGCTCCGTACTTTTCCGCCAAGCGTTCGGCCCGTTCGCAAGCCCCAACGGTGCCGCTGACCACAATCTGACCGGGACAATTGAAGTTGACCGGATCGATCAGCTCCCCGTCGGACGCCTCGTCGCACAGTTGCCGAACCTTGTCTTCTTCCAAGCCGAGGATGCTGACCATTGAGCCCTGCGTCGTATCGGCCGCGGCCTGCATCGCCTCGCCGCGTTTCTTGACCAGCCGCAGAGCATCCTCGAAAGCGACGGCTCCGGCGGCATAAAGGGCGGTATATTCGCCCATGCTCAGTCCCGCCGTGACGTCCGGCTTGAGGCCCGCCGTCGCAGAACTCGACCGCAGCACCTCCAGCAGGGCGGCGGAAGTCACGAAGATCGCGGGTTGCGACATCGTCGTGCTGTTGAGCCGTTCGGCAGGCCCCGCGAAGCAGACCTTTCGCAGGTCGAACCCGACGATATCGTTGGCTCGTTCGAACATCTCGGCCGCCACCGGGAACGCTCCCGCAACGTCCGCTCCCATGCCCACCGTCTGGGCACCCTGTCCCGGGAATAGAAAGGCGGTTTTCATCGCTTACATCCTTGTCGGTTTGCTGCCATCCACGCCCGCGTCAAACGGGCGACCCTTCAGAATTCGATGACGTTCGCTCCCCAGGTGACGCCGGCGCCGAAGGCCACAAAAATCACGATGTCCCCTTTCTTGATCTTGCTGTGCCGGACGCACTCGTCGAAAGCGATCGGCACCGAGGCGGCGGACGTGTTGCCGTAGTTTTGAATATTGATGAAGACCTTCTCCTCGGGCAAGTTCAGCCGTTTGGCGGCCGATTCGATGATCCGGGCGTTCATCTGGTGCGAGATCACCATGGCGACGTCATCGAGAGTCAGGCCGCAGTGCTCCAGGCAGTCCGTGACGGCATCGACGATCCGCCGCACCGCCTGTTGGTAGACTTCCCGGCCCTTGATCTGCATGTAGACCTTGTCCGGGTTGTCCAACGGCCTGGAAACCGGGTGCCGCGATCCATAGGCCTGGCAGTTCAGTGCCTCCCAGAAGGTGCCATCTGCGCCCACCGTGCTGTACAGGATGCCCCGGCCGGCGTTCTGCTTGCGTTGCAGCACGACCGCGCCGGCGCCGTCACCAAACAGGATACAACTGCTCCGGTCCTTCCAGTTGGTGATTTTCGTGAGCGTCTCGGCGCCAATGACCAGGGCACTGTCGAGTCGTCCGTTCTCGATGAGCTGGTGGACCAAGTGGAGCGAATAGACAAAACCGCTGCACGCCGCCCCTATGTCAAAGGCCCACGCCTTCTTCGCTCCGAGTGCCTGCTGCACGAAACACGCCGTAGAGGGAAAGACCATCTCCGGCGTGATCGTGGCCACGACGATCAGGCCGAGGTCTTCGGCGTCCAGACCCGCGTACTGGAGCGCCCGTTTGGCCGCCTCCGTCGCCAGGTACGCCGTCGATTCCTCGTCGCTGGTGAGGTGTCGAGTCTTAATCCCCGTTCGCGAATTGATCCACTCGTCGGAGGTATCGACCATCCGAGCAAGATCTTCGTTCGTCAGTATCTTCGAGGGAACAAAAGAGCCGCATCCGGTAATGACGGCGCGGTTCGTAGGGGAGCGATCCTCAGTCTTTTTCTCCATCCATCGTCCTTACGCGATCTTCCGACAGACACTCCATGATCTTGTCGTTGATCTTCTGCGTGTGGCAGTTCTTGGCGGCGAGCACGGCGTTGCGAATCGTCCGGGCCTTGCTGGCCCCGTGGCAGATCAGGGCCGTGCCGTCGATGCCCAGCAGGGGGGCCCCACCGTACTCATTGTAGTCATGCTTGCGGTAGACGCGCATGATGATCGGCTTGAACATCAGCGCCAACTCCGGCTTCTCCTGCATCAACTCCTGCTCGATCGCCCGGAACAGCCCATCCACCGCACCCTCGGTCAGCTTCAGGATGACGTTGCCCACGAAGCCCTCGCACACCACGACATCGCAGACTCCCCGGAAGATATCCCTTCCCTCGATATTCCCGATAAAATTCAGCCGCGGATCGGCACGAAGCAGATCCCGCGTCTTTTTGACGATCTCGTTGCCCTTCGCCTCCTCCTCCCCAATGCTCATCAGTCCGACTTTCGGGTTCTGAACGCCCAAGAAATGCTGCGAGTAGATACTCGCCATCAGGCCGTACTGGTAGAGGTTGATCGGTTTGCAGGCAATGTTGGCACCCACGTCGCAGATCGTGACCGGCCCCGTAAGGCTCGGGAAGACAACGGCGATTCCCGGCCGGTTCACGCCGGGCAGGTTGCGCATTCGCATCTGGAACGCCGCGACGCACGCCCCCGTATTACCCGCAGAGATTACCGCGTCAGCCTTATCCAGCTTGGCCAGTTTCGCCAAAATCCCGATCGAGCTTCGTGGTTTCTTGCGCAGACTGTCGATGGGTTTCTCGTCCATCCCGATCACGTCCGGCGCATCAACAATGCTGAGCCGCTCTCTGTCATAGCTTATGCCGGCCAGCTTCGTTTCCAATGTCTCCTGCGGCCCCACCAGAAGGACCGTGTCGTCCTTCTCAAGCTGAGGCAATACCTCCAACGCACCGGCAATGATTTCGTCCGGAGCGAAGTCGCCTCCCATGGCATCCACTGCGATACGCATGTTTACGCGGTTTCCTCCTTGCCAAGCTTCAGGGTCAGGCTCGGGTTCACATATCCACAGTTGCTGCAGGCGGCGTGCGGCAGTTTTGCCTGGCTGCACTTCGGACACAGCACGTAGTGCACCGGCTTGATCGCCTCATGTGACCGCCGGGTCCGAGACCGGCTCCTACTGGTTCTTCTTGCTGGTAACATTATCTACTACTCCAATCCTACTGCGACAATCCACACCGCGACGCTCTCGCCACCGATGCAAACCCTCTTTCATATCCGCGAAGACCCCACCTGTCAAGCGAAAATCCGCGCCCTACAACCGTATTGCGTCACCGCAGGAGGGGCTGATTATCGTCACTTCCTTGGCGGTTGTCAACCGCCGATCCGCCAATACCGCCACAGACGAGGTTGGGCCTGCAACCATTCGCATCCGCGTCGAACAGAATTTGTGCAGTTGCGTGCGATGGTATGCCGAAAAGATCATGTCACTCGACGTGATGTTTCCGGACCCTTCCCAGCGGTGGTTTTGCGATAAATGCTTGCTGCTAATGATGTTATGAGTGAAACACAGAGCCGGCTGGCCGACACGATCGCCATGGTGATTTCGTTCTTGATGGCGACCGGCGCCGTGATGGTTTTTTCCGCCGATGCCAGTCTTGGCCATGAATTTGACTTGCAGCATCTGTACAACTTTCCGGGCCTGCGTCAAATCATGTTCTTCCCGGTCGGCGTGCTTGTGCTCTTCCTGGCATCGGTGCCGGACTACCGGTTTTGGCGTCTTCGGTCGCAATGGTACGCGTGTCCGACGGTCTGGCTCTTGGTGGCGGCCTTTGCCCTGCTCCTTGTCGTTTTGGTCCCGTCGGTGGGCACGACGGTCAACCAGGCGCGGCGGTGGCTGCGAATCCCGCTGGGGCCGGTCAGCATGAGCTTTCAGCCGTCAGAGTTGGCCAAGTGGATCATGGTGTTCTTCATGGCCGGGGTCTGTGCCAAGATCGGGCCGGACCTCAAGCTGTATTGGCACCGGTTTCTGCCGCTGTGTGTGCTGATCGGGTTCGTCTGCGGCCCGATTGTCATCGAGGATTTCGGCACCGCTGCTTTCATCGTTCTGATCAGCTTCACCATGCTTGTCATTGCCGGTGTCAAATGGTGGCACGTCCTAACGTTGTTACCGGTTGGTATCATTGGACTTGTAGCCGCTTTGATCCAGACGCCGCACCGGATGCAGCGGTTGGCGGCCTTTCTGCACCCCGAGTGGTTTGGCAAGTCGGTCGCTTACCAGGCAAACCAGTCGTTGATCGCGATTGGCTCGGGCGGCCTATGGGGCAAGGGACTCGGTCAAGGCATCTCCAAGTATGGCCATCTTCCGGAAGACTCCACGGACTTCATTTTCGCCATCGTGGGCGAGGAACTTGGCCTGGTGGGCACACTCGGAGTCATTGTCCTATTTATCCTCTTTATTGTCCTTGGGTTGGTGGTGGTGCTGCGGTGTCGCGATCCCTTCGGCCGGCTTCTTGCCGCCGGGATTGTCCTGACCATCGGGATTCAGGCCGCCCTCAACATCGGCGTGGTCACCGTCGTCCTGCCTACCAAGGGAATACCACTTCCGTTCATCAGTTCCGGCGGCACCAGCATGCTCCTGTCGTCGGCGGCGGTGGGGGTCCTGCTGAATATCGCTGCGCGCTGCACATCCGGCCAGATCGACATAAATCCTGATTAGAGCAAGACTTAGCGCAAGTCAGACCGCTCGCGGCGGTTTTACGCGTGATTTTCCAACTTCTTTTTGCTACAATAGAATAAGCAACGGTGCAGGTCCGGTCTGCGCCGGGAAACACACGAAAGCATGGGGGCTTCAAACGTGGTTGCGGCAAGAGGTGATGGGATAAGAGCGTGGTTCCCTGCGGCTGTTGTCACGATGCTGGTGACGGCAACCGGGTGGTCTGCTCTCGGTTCGTCCGTGCCAGGTCGCTTTGTGCCGGACGAGATTATTGTGAAGTTTCGCACGCCTGCGCGCGACGCAAATGATACGGCTGCGGGTACAGTAAGCGGTAAATCCGTTTTGTCACAAAACTTGCGTGAATACGGGGCCCGGTTTCGCGTGCGGGAGATCAGGCCGATTCTGAAGGACTTCGACCGTCGGCAGGCCGTGTTGCGGTCGCTTCGAGATTTGGATCCGTCCAGGCTCACACAGAACCAAAGGCATCTGGTCCGACGCCAAAAGCGTGCAACAACGACCGGCATCCGTCCGGGTCTCGGCAGCATCTATCGCGTCCGTCTGGATCTCGACGCCGGCGCAAGCCTGGATTCCGTGCTGGCCGCGTATCGCAGCCGCCTGGATGTCGAGTACGCTGAGGCCAACCCGCTGATCTCCATTTGTGCCACGCCGAACGATCGGTTGTATGCGGACCAGTGGGCGCTGGGCAAGATTCACGCCGCCCAGGCATGGGACACGTGCCGGGGCAGCAGCGAGGTCATTGTGGCGGTCCTCGATACGGGCGTGGACTACAATCACCCCGATCTGCGCGCCAATCTGTGGACGAATACGGCTGAACGGGATGGTCTGCCCGGCGTCGATGATGACGACAACGGCTACGTGGATGACATCCGTGGCTACAACTTCGTCTACGGCAACAACGACCCGATCGACGATCACGGCCACGGCACGCATTGTGCCGGCATCATCGCGGCCGTGGGCAACAACGGCACCGACGTCGCCGGCGTTTGCTGGGTCGCTCGAATCATGCCGGTGAAGATCCTCACCGCCGCCGGCGACGGCTCCGCAGCCGACGCCGTGCCGGCGATCTATTACGCGGTGGCCAACGGCGCCGACATCATCTCCGGCAGTTGGGGCGGCACTGAGACCTCCAACGCCTTGCGAGACACCATCGCCTACGCATACGACCAGGGCGTGGTCGTCGTGGCCGCGGCCGGCAACGCCGGCTCAGACACACCGTTTTACCCCGCCGCCTATCCGGAGGTGATTTCGGTAGCCGCGACGGAGTCGAACGACCATCGCTGGTATCTGTCGAATTATGGCGACTGGGTCGATATTGCCGCACCCGGACGCGATATCGTGTCTTTGTTCGCCACGCTTCCGGGCAAAACGGTTCGCGACGGGGCCAGCAGCATCAAATCAGGGACGTCGATGGCGGCCCCCCATGTCTCGGGGGCCTGTGCGCTGCTTCTGGCGGCAGACCCGCTTCTGCGATGCGACGAATTGCAGCAGATCCTCACTGCTACGGCCGACCCCATCACGCCGGGGATCTGCTCCTCCAACGGCCGGCTGAACGTGGATAATGCCTTGCGTGCGGTCATTCCGCCCGAGGGAACGATCCGCATGGACCGGGCGTACTGCCTCCAAGGCGCGAACATCAGCCTGCTGATGGCGGACTGGGACCTCAAGGGCGCCGGCCAGTGCACCGTGCTGGTGGAGACGGCGGGCGGCGACCAGGAGACCGTGACGCTGCGAGAGACCAGCGTAGCGCCCGGCGTCTTTCGCGGTGCCATCACGAGCGAGAACGCCCCCGTGAATCTCGGCGACGGCGTTCTCCAGGTGCACGACGGTGAGGGCATCCAGGCTCGATACCTGGACGCCAACGATGGCTCCGGCCACACGGGGCAGTGGCGGTCCGCCAGTGCGGTCGCGGACTACCAGCCGCCCAGCGTTGTGAGTCTTGAGACCACATCGCAAGGAAGAGTGACAATAGTCGAATTCCGGACCAGCGAGCCGACCCGCGCAGAGGTCCGGTTCGGCCAAGCCAAGGGTGGACCCTATCTCTCGATCCAGAGAGACCTGGTGTTGAGCGAGCAGCACAGTGTCGAGTTGCGAGGATTGTCCCTTCAAGCCGAGTATTATCTTGTCGTGGCGATGACCGATGAGGCCGGCAACGAGACCCTGGCGGACAATGACGGGCAGAGCTACTCGTTTGTCGCCCAACGCGATTGAGGGGTGTGCGACTGATTTTCGTGGGGGCTCACCCGGCATTTGTCCTGCTGAGCGAAGCGAAGCATCTGGCCGATGAATGGGACTGACGCCTACTTATTGTGCGAGGCCCGGATCCTTCGCTACGCTCAGGATGACAGCAAGGATCGTGCAAGCCCCACAAAACGCAGTCGCACAGAGTGAGGGCGCCACTGACAAAAGGATGTGCAAATCCTGCCGCCGGTGGTTAGGATAGTGGATATGACGTCAGGATCAGGACCGGACGTCACAGGATAGAAGAGCCAGACAGGGAGGTCTTCCGTGAGTAGCGTGTCTTTCTTCTTCGCCGGTGGGGGCACGGGCGGGCACATTTACCCGCTATTGTCCATCGCTGAGCAGATCCTGGCCCGCCAGCCGGACGCCGGGATTCACTTCTTTCACAGCACCCGCAGCGTCGATCAGCGTGTCTTCGAGAAGATCCCTTTCCAGCGTACGGCTTTGCCGGCAACCGGCTTGTCCTTTCACCCCATGAAATTCCTCCACTTTGTCTCGACATTCCGGCAGAGCTATCAGCAAGCTAAGCAACTCATGGCCGCCAGTGGCCATCCCGTTGTCATTGGGGCGGGCGGCTTCGTGGCGGCCCCCGTCTGCCGGGCGGGGCGCAAGCTGGGCGTCCCGGTCGCCCTGGTGAACGTGGACCTGCTGCCCGGCCGGGCCAACAAGCTCAGTGCCCGCTGGGCCGATGAGATCTTCGTCCAGTTCGAAGAAAGCAAGGACTGTTTCAAACACAGCCGGGCGATCGTCAGCACTGTGGGCTGCCCCTTGCGAAGCAGCTTCGACCATCCCGACCCTGACAAGGCTTTGGCGGAGCTTGGCCTGGATCGCAGCAAGAACGTCCTGCTGATCACGGGGGCGTCGAGCGGCTCGACGAGGATCAACGAGGCGGTCTCTCACTTGCTGCCTCAACTGGAGCAATTCGCCGACCGTTGGCAAATCGTGCACCTGACCGGTCTCGACAACTATCCAATGGTCCTGAACCGGTATAACGGGGCCAAGATAGCCCACAAAGTGCTCGACTATTATGACAACATGGCGGACCTGTTCGCAGCGACGGACCTCGTCATCGGCCGAAGCGGGGCGGTCAGCGTGGCCGAGTACGCCGTCGCGGGCGTCCCGAGCATCTGCATGCCCTATCCGCACCACAAGGACCGGCACCAGTACCTCAACGCGGGCAAGCTGGTCGAAGTGGGGGCCGCTGTGATCGTGGACGACGTCCCCGACCTGGACGACCGCACCGGCTGGCTCTGGGAAGAGCTGGAGGACCTGATGACCCACGACGAGAAACGCGAGGAGATGTCCCAAGCCTGCAAAGAGGTCGCCCGCCCCGGCGCCGCGAGCGCGATCGCGGAGCGTCTGCTTCAGATGGCCAGATAGAATCGGATGGCTGGATGGGCATGATGTCGGGTGGCACGACCAAACTCGTTTGACCGTGCTCGTCTTGACGCATTCTCTTGCGTTTGAAGATACGCCCAAAATGAGTTGGAGTGTACCATCTGAAGGTAGGCATCAGCTTGTAGGAGGGGCTTCAGCCCATGCAGCTTCTTGGGTCTGGCGTAAACGATCCGCACGGGCTAAAGCCCATTCTACGGACTTGACTTGGGCCGCAAGCGGTTTGACAATGATGTGAAATTGTACAGCCTCATGAGAAGAAGGAGTGTTTATGAAATCGACAAGAGTTGCGGTTTGCGTGTTGGGGCTTGTGATGGTCGTTTGCCTGGCGGGTGGGCTAATGGCGGCGGAGAAGACGGAGAAGCCCTGGGTTGTGTATGAGGGCAAGTCCGGGCCGGGGGTGGGCAAGCAGATCGTCTTTGTCACCGGCGATGAGGAGTATCGCTCGGAGGAGTCGATGCCGATGCTGGCCAAAATCCTGGCGGTGCACCACGGCTTCAAGTGCACCGTGCTGTTCGCCATCAACAAGACCAGCGGCGAGATCGATCCGCTGACGCTCGACAACATTCCGGGCTTGGAGGCTCTGGATACGGCGGACCTGATGGTGCTGTTCACGCGGTTCCGCGAGCTGCCGGATGAGCAGATGAAGCACATCATCAACTACACCAATGCGGGCAAGCCGATCATCGCCCTGCGGACGGCCACGCACCCCTTCGCCTACACGAAGCACAAGGACAGCCCCTACGCCAAGTGGAGCTATGACAGCAAGGACAGTCAGTCCAAGGGCGGCTACGGCCGGCAGGTGCTCGGCGAGACGTGGATCAGCCACTATGGCGACCACCAGAAGGAAAGCACCCGTGGCCTCATCGCCGACGCCTTCAAGGACCAGCCGCTCGTTCGCGGCGTTGGCACGATCTGGGGCCCGTCCGACGTCTACGGCCTGACCACCCTGAGCGGCGACTGCAAGCCAGTCATCATGGGCTACGTCCTGTCCGGCATGAACCCCGACGACAAGCCCAACGAAAAGAAAAAGCCTCTGCCGGTCGCCTGGATCAAATCCTACGCCGGCGAAACGGGCAAGACCTCCCGCGTCTTCACGACCACGATGGGCCACGCCGGCGATCTCAAAGACGAGAACTTCCGCCGCCTCCTCGTCAACGCCTGCTACTCGGGCATGGGCCTGGAAGACAAGATCCCCGCCCAGGGCGACGTGACGATCCTCGGCGAGTACAACCCGAACAACATCGGCTTCGGCGGCTTCAAAAAGGGCCTCAAACCCGCAGATCACCGGCTGAGCCGGTGATTGATGATGGATGATTGAACGGATACTCCACGATTTTGCTGCGGCCGGAGGCTTTGGCGCGTTTCTGAAATGTGTGGGTTTGAGCCCGTAGGTCCCAGGGTCAAGCTGCAACATGCCGCGTGCAGTAGCCGACAGGCACTTGCGGAGAAGCTCATGAACGAGGATGACTTATCGCCAGAGCAGAAGCTGGATCCCCAAAAGGGTGGTTCAGATACTCGGAGACTGGTAGGAACCCTTTTTGACCAAGCAGAAAAGAATGGCGCCGTGGACTATGTCTATACGCTCGTTCGTGTCACAGGTTTGGAGAGAAGAACTGATCCACTCCTACAACTCACGTCTGGGCTCGCGCAAGTAAAAGGGAAACCGGCCGAGAGCCTGCACCTACCCTATGACGCTTTGGAGGAGTGGCTGAAGCTGATTTTCAACTTGCTCTTCTGTTCGTGCGGAAAAGGGTATAATCCCTTTCCATTCAGGGGTCTTTTCAAAGGACGTGGGCCAGATATCGTCAAACCCACGATGCAGGAAATGGTTGGCCGTATTCTGGAGTTCTGTGGTGAAGCAGGCCAATCTGAAATGAGGGAGCTCCTCGATAGTTGTTGCGGGGGGCTCGACTCAGACACACGAAGGCGAGACAATCCAGGGATGGCGGTTGACATACCGCCACGATTGTATGAACTGTTGAACGATTCTCTTACTGAGTACAACCTGAGGCTGCAACGATTCAGAGGATGCCAGCGATTGTACAAGCTTCCCAGCTTCGAGATCCTCGAGTTAGTCGTCGACGACGTTCGTGGCTTGTATGGTTTTCAGCTCCATTTCTCAAATGGAAGTTCAGCTCGATTCATCCGCAATCAAGAGTCAACGGACGGTATGAACTTCTCCTGTGACGTGTCGTTAAGTTTCTGGGTGGGGGACCTGCACAAGCTAACCCAGGAATGGCGAGTTGGAGACAGAAGACTATATGAGATTGGCCTGCCTGGAAGGTACAACAAGTTCGGGTATTGGAAACCCTTGGTATATCCCGCGAAAGCGCAGGTAGGTGATTCGTACGAGGCAAAAGCGCGTTCCATGTCACAGGACCGTCAAGTGCAGGGATCACTGTTCTACATCATGTGCACGGCACACCACGTAATAGAATTCGTGGTCTATGGTGATATCGACTTACCATATCCCGAGATCTGTTTTGGCGAGCGACTGCACCTGTGGAAGTGCCCAGTCGCTGATATCCCGCCAAACTATCGCATTTACGACGGAACTTTTCGACTCAATTCGCCCGATGTCGACGAGGTGGGACGCGCACTCTCAACGATTTCGGTCGTTTTGAATCGTTTGGCATTCGTCTATGGGGGAGCACTACACTGGCGTGTGAAGTACGACATGGCCTCCGAGAATGGGAACAGCATCGCCTCGCCAACCGACAGCGACCTCGACCTACTGCGGGCCATGTTAGGAAAGTATCCATCTGGGGATGACGCGCGAATACTGGATAGCTCACTGGATTGGTATAACCGCGGTGTCTCTGCGCGGGATGTGTTTGCGAGTTTCCTCTGCTACTATACTGCTGTAGAGAGCATCACCAATGCAGTAAACAAACGTGATGCCGATTTTCAGTTGGACTACAAGAAGGAACCGAAATCGGTGGTGGATCGCAGGCGTAACGACTGCATCGAACGTAAGTACGCCAGCTTGTACTCAAAGAACAAGGTACGGTTTGTCACAGAATCGTACGGCGAATGTATACAAAGCTTATCGGCGAAAGCACGCGGGGTGCTCGATGCCGTCTTTGGTACAGACCATCCCTACATTGCGATTCTCTTTGATAGACAGCCTGAAGGTGATCCTTCGCTCTCCCAAATCAGGAACATGATCACGCATGGGAGCCTGACTCTTCTAAGGAAGGACGACGAAGAGATTGTGCGTAAGGCGATCTACAGAATGGAGAGCATTGCGAGAGAACTACTCTTACGCCTTGCAGTTGGATTGAAGCCTAAGGACAATCTCCCTCAACCTTCTGGACAGCGGTCCATGACGATGAGTGGTTATGATCCTCGCACGTTCCTTGTCGCCAACCGCGAGGACATTTTCCCCTCGGGTGCTGATTGGCGCATCCGACCAGAATGGTGTCTTTCGTAGCAACGCCATCACTGTGAACAAGGCGCACTCACTACGTTGGGGTCCTCTCCAATGCCGATGATCGATGAGTGTTGATCCGGTAGCGTCCGAAGATCTGGCTGAGATATCCTTATTCCGAATCCACGGGCTCATTGTAGGGCCGCGCCGAAAGAGTGTAGAAAACCAGCGTCGGTCAATAGCCGATGGCACAGCCGTCTTTGCGGGGGTCGGAGCCGCCGAAGTAACGCAGCGGGTCGTCCTGCCGCCAGATGCCTTGGTAGCCGCCGAACTGGCCAACGTTTGGGCGGACCCGGTGGCCCAGGTAGGCGAGCTTCAACTTCACGTCGTCGCTGATGCCTCTTTCAAATCCCACCGTGCCGCCGCCGACCATTTTGGAGCCGGTGGGTGTGGAACTCTCGGTGTGTTCCACCCGCGGCTGCTCGCCGGCTTGCTGGGGGGACAGGCCGAAATCGATCAGGTTCATCAGGACCTGGGCCTGGCCCTGGGGCTGGAAATCGCCGCCCATGACGCCGAAAGAGAAGACCGGCCGGCCCGCCTTGGGGTTATTAGGGACGGACCCTATTAAGCCTTTTCGCGTCCTGTTGTGGTGGTGCGGAAATGTCGGATACGAGCCAGTTTCGATCCAGTGCTTCCTGCTCCTGAAATCGATCCAGGAGGGCATCGAGGTTTTCGTTGCAGGCCTCGAAGATCTTCTGCCGTGCAGAGCGCACCTCCTCAACAATCGGGTCTCTCGTCATGATCCTAATCCTCCAACGATGGCCGCGAGATAGCTCGGTATGGTTGTCTCAAGGTAAACCTTCTGCATGGCAACCATTATAGGAGAAAGCCAAGGAAAAGGCAAAGGGAATCGACATTGGCGCGAAGCAGGATTCAAGAGGAGTTATCCGCCGATCTCGCTGATTGACGCAGATGATCGGTCAGTAGCCGAGAGCACAGTCGTCTTTGCGGGGGTCGGAGCCGCCGAAGTAACGCAGCGAGTCGTCCTGCCGCCAGAGGCATTGGTAACCGCCGTAGGAGCTGAGAGCGAAGGGGGTTGGGCGTCAGTTGCTGGTTCCCTATCCTTCGCATCTCGCCGTCTCTGCGCGAGTTGACGATGGTCCGGTCGGCTCAGCGTTTGGCGGAGGACCTTCGCTTTTCGGCACGGAGCGTTGTCAACTGAAGAACCAGTCGCAGGGTCTCGTTCACCGCGTCGGCGGTGGGGAACGCCTCGGCGACATCCGGAGCCAGCAGGACCAGATTTGTTCCTTCCCGGAATCGCTCGGCGTATTTGCCTTGGACGCCGGTCTTCAGAAACCGGCCCAGATCATACTGTGCCCGGAGGTCGTCATTTTGCTCTTCGTTGGATTTCTTCTTCATACTCGCTGCGCTCCGCACGACTCAATTCCCGTGCGCTCTCGAAACGCGGGCAGGATGCCCGCGACACGCAAGGGCAAGATGCCCTCGCCACTTCGGATTTCTTCGCCGTCAATAGCCGATGGCGCAGCCGTCTTTGCGGGGGTCGGAGCCACCGAAGTAACGGAGCGGGTCGTCCTGCCGCCAGATGCCTTGGTAGCCGCCGTAGGAGCCGAGCGCGGGGCGGACTCTGTGGCCCAGGTAGGCGAGCTTCAATTTAGCCTCGTCGCTGATGCCTCTTTCAAATCCCACCGTGCCGCCGTTGACCATTTTGGAGCCGGTGGGGGTGGAACTCTCCGTGTGCTCGATGCGTGGCTGCTCGCCTGCCTGCTGGGGCGACATGCCGAAGTCGAGGAGGTTCATCAGGAGTTGGGCCTGGCCCTGGGGCTGGAAGTCGCCGCCCATGACCCCGTAAGAGAAGACCGGCCGGCCCGCCTTGGTGACGAAGGCCGGGATGATCGTGTGGAAGGGACGCTTGTGCGGCTCGAGCTTGTTGAGGTGGCTTGCGTCGAGGGCGAAGAGCTGGCCGCGATTCTGGAGGCAGAAACCCAGGCCGTCCGGGACGTAGCCGGAGCCCCAGCCGTGATAGATGCTCTGGATCAGCGAGACCATGTTGCCTTCACTATCCGCGGCGGTGAGGTACGTCGTGTCGGAGGAGCCTTTGAGGCGGCCGGGCTCCACATGGTCGGCGGCCCGGGTGCGGTCGATGAGCTTGACCCGCTCGGCGGCGTAGTCCTTCGAGATCAGCTCCCGCAGCGGCACCTTGGCGAAGTCCATGTCGGCGTAATAGACGGCCCGGTCCTCGAAGGCCAGCTTCTTGGCCTCGAGGAACAGGTGCAGTTGCTCGGCCGAATTGGGCGGCATCGACTTGATGTCGAAGTGCTCCAGCAGATTGAGGATTTGCAGCGTCGCGATTCCCTGGCCGTTGGGGGGGATCTCCCACACGTCGTAGCCCCGGTAATTCGTGCTGACCGGCTCGACCCAGTCGGCCTTGTGGTCGCGGAAATCGCGCAGAGAGAACCGGCCGCCTTGGGCCTGCGAGAACTTGACGATGCGCTCGGCGGGTTCACCTTGATAGAACGCCTGCGGACCTTCGCGAGCGATGAGCTCCAGGACCGAGGCGAGGCCCGGATTCTTGAACATGGTTCCGTAGTGCACGGGTTGGCCGTCGGGCAAATAGGTGCTCTTCAAGCCCGGCCGGTCCGGACTGCCGGCGGACAACCACGAGGCCGCGACAATCGGCGACAGGGGAAAACCGGCTTTGGCTTGCTCGATCACCGGCTCTAAGAGCCGCGCGAAGGGGAGTTTGCCAAACCTCTTGTGCAGCGCCTCCCAGCCGCTGACACAGCCGGGGACGCTCCACGACAGCGGACTGTAGACGGGGATTTCCTTCAGGCCCAGGTCGAGGGCTTGTTTGAGACTCCAGTCGTAGGGCGAGCGGCCGCTGGCGTTGAGAGCGAAGAGCTTCTGGTGTTTCTCGCTCCAGAGGATGGCAAAGAGATCGCCGCCGGGTCCGCAGCTCATCGGCTCGACGAGGTTGAGCATGGCATTGGCCGCAATCGCCGCGTCGATGGCATTGCCGCCGGCTTTGAGGATGTCAACGCCCGCCATGCTGGCCAACGGTACGGCCGTACAAACCATGCCGTGCTGAGAGACCACCGTCGAGCGGTTCTGATTTCTCTGCGCCAGCAGGCCGCGACTGAGCGGTGGGCCATCGGCGGCCGCGTGACACGGGACAGGTGAGAACGTTGCCGGGAGCAGCGTCGATGTCCCGAATCCGCCAAGAACCTTCAGAAATGTGCGTCGTTCCATCAGCTACCTCACGGTCGGTTCAGGTGGCTCGCTCTGCGGAGGTGTCGGCGGGGCAGGGGGGCAAGGGGGCGGCACCGGCTCACGCGCCAGCACTTCCTGCGGGTGGTCCACGGTCAGCTTGGCGCGGACCGTCTCCAGCATCTGGGCTTTCTTGTCTACGCGCCAGACGAGCAAATTGACCGGCGGCCGGCCGCGATCCTTGAAGATGACGATGATGCGCCCGAACCCGAGCAGCCGCTCGAGGAAATCCCCGGTGTCAACCTTCGTGCTGTAGTCCTCGCGTCCGATCTGCTCGCCGGCCTCCGCCGGGCCCGTTTGGATGTCCAGGTTGTTGGGCGTGATCGCTACGTAGTAAAAGAGGCCATGCAGCCAGGAGACCACGACCGTCAGCGCGCCGATGACCGCGATGAGCAGGTAGCCCGTGCCGCTGATGGAAAAGGCCAGGTGCTGGAACAGTCCGAGGAAGCCCATGACCCAGCCGAGCAGGTGCAGCCACAGGAGCAGAAAGCCGGTGCACGAGAAGGCGATCAGCAGCAGCCGGAGATTGATGTTGTACTCCTCGATGAGGAAGTTGATAAAGAAGATCGCGAACCAGACGCCGCCGATGAGGTGCGGATCGATGCCGGCGAAGATGCCCCAGTCCGACTCCTTCAGGAACATCAAGAGGGCGGCCAGCACGGAGGCGATCATCGTCGGCACGTAGAGGACCTTGGGCGTCCAGCCGAAGATGACCAGCCAGTCGTTCATGTCGGGGTCGAGGCGCAGGTTCTGCGCCGTGCGAAGACGCGTCCGCAGAGTCCGGCGCATCAGCAGCCACGCCACCACGGCGGCCAGCGCCACACCGGCGGCGATGTACACCGCAATCATTCCGTTCGAGGTCCACCATCCTTGTTCTTGTGCGACGGCCATCATACCGGGGACTCCCAACTGAATAATTTTTTTCCGGTTCTCAGTACTGCCCTAAGTCCATCGCGGCTATTGTAGCACAATGCCGCGAGCAAGACCAGAGGGTGGTGATCTCGCGTGACAGACCGGGTTCCGCGGGCAGAGGCCGATAATATGACAACGGCTGTGCGTGTCGGCACCGCGGGGCGAGCGACGTGGCCCCCGACGCCCGTTGGGCCCGTCCGGGAGGGAGGTGGGACTTTGGGAACCGTGCCGTGGTCTTGCTATCAGGATTGCCCACTTTACCATGTCCGGTATTCTCCTGCTTAGGCAGATTACTATGCGGAGCGTGACGGCGGAATCGCGTAGAAAAAGTGGAAAATGCGCGTTTTTTTTCTTGCGTTGCTGGGCGAGCCCCCTAAAGTGGTTCCATACAAGCAGCATCGCATGGTGTGAAACTGCGATGCAGAACGGCTGGAACGCGGCGTACTCAGGCACCTACGATGAAAGGATTCGCCGGACCGAAACAGTTTTGACGTTTCGTCACGGTAGGGGATGTTGGGAGAACAGGATGGACAGGGAGAAAGTGGCCGTAGGCCCGTTGGCATTTCGCGGGACTTCTGGATAGAGTTTATCCCTCATGGTCGCTCTCTCAAAAGAATGTCGGTGATTCACACACATAGGAGCTAGGAGAATGAACATGCAAAGGTGTAGGAGCGTCAGCACAATGGTTCGGTCGTCTTTGACAATTCTTTTCTGGATGGCGATCCTCGTGCCCGGCCTCTGGCTCGGCGTCGCCCGCGCGGCCATCACGGTCACTAAGACCGCCGTACACGACCCCTGCGACGCGTATGGGCTCGAGCTCACAACTGGCGCGCTCCCTCGCACAAACGATCAGGCTATCAGCCTTTCGGTCTCGGGGGCAACCACCGGCTTCCCCGATGTCTCGTTCGGGGCATCTGGTCTGTATGCCAATGCGAATCTGGTGAACACAGGGCCGACGATCAACGTCACCGCCGTCGGGGGCACGGCAACGGCCGACGACTGGGTTAGCGCCCTCATCCGGAAGGCTTTTGGCCTTTCTACGGAGGCGGCCACCGTAAACAACAGCGCCAATATCACCGTCACCGCCACGGGCGGCACGGCCGAGATCAACGACGACTCCACCGCCAACTCCGTTCAGGCCGACGCCGGTGCGAAGGCTGTTGGGATTTACGCGCAAGACGATAGCAACGATCTCAACATCAGCGATGTCAGTGTGACCAATACGGGTGACATCACCGTGACGGCCACGGGTGGCAAGGCCAACGCCACCGCAGATCCCGACACCGGCTTCACCCAAGCTTACGCCACCGGCGAAACCCACGCCGCCGGGATCGCCGCTGTTGAAGACGTTTTCAACAACGTCAACATCAGCAATACGGGAGCGATTGCCGTCACGGCCACCGGCGGCACGGTCGACGCCATCGCCGACGCCAACGATGGCGACGCCTACGCGTACGCCAACGGTGAAACCGGCGCCGTCGGGATCGCCGTTGCGAATGGCGATTTCAACAATGTCACCATCGCGAATGAAGGCGCTGTCACCGTCTCGGCGAAGGGCGGCACCGGGAACGCCCACGCCGACACCAACAATGGCACCGCCTACGCCACCACCGGTGCCGGCGAAGCAAATGCCGCCGGAATCACCGTTGCTCCGGACGGCGGCGATGTCAACGACGTCGCTATCACGAATAAAGGAGCGATCGCCGTCACGGCCACCGGCGGTACGGCCGACGCCAACGCCACCACCGTGCGCGGCTACGCCAACGCCAACGCCGACGCCTCAGCCGAGGCCGCCGGGATCAACGCTACGAACGGCGATTTCAACGATGTCACCATCACGAACGAAGGAGCGATCACGGTCACGGCTGCAGGCGGCAAGGCTAACGCCGTAGCCGACGCCAATGACAGCTCCGCCTACGCTTCAGCCTATACCGAAGCCGACGCCGCCGGAATCGCCGTTAGGCCGGACGACGAGATCCACGATGTCACCATCACGAATACAGGAGCGATCGCCGTCACGGCCACCGGCGGTACCGCCGACGCCAACACCAACAACGTGCGCGGCTACGCCTCCGCCGACGCCGACGCCTCCGCCAACGCCGACGGTATTGGCGTTATGGAGGGCTATTTCAACGACGTCAGCATCAGCAATACCGGAGCGATCACCGTCACCGCCACGGGCGGAACAGTCAACGCCGCCGCCGACGCCAATGACGACTCCGCCAACGCGTCAGCCAACACCGAAGCCTACGCCACTGGCATTAGCGTTATGGACGGCGAGTTCCACGATGTCACGATCACGAATGAAGGAGCGATGACCGTCACCGCCACGGGCGGAACGGGCAACGCCGCCGCCGCCGCCAATGACGGCAGCGCCAACGCTTCAGCCAACGCCGCCGGCATTGGCGCGATGGAGGGCGAGTTCCACGATGTCACGATCACGAATGAAGGAGCGATCACTGTCACGGCCCAGGGCGGAACGGCTAACGCCAGTGCGTCCGCCGACGGCGTAGCCGACGCCAATGAGGCCGACGTCAAGAAGGGTGGCTCTGCCTCCGCCGGGGCCAACGCCTCCACGGGCGCCTCCGGCCAACCCTACGCCAACGCCGACGCCGCAGCCCGAGCCTCCGGAATCATCGCTAACAACGGCGACGTCAACAATGTGGGCGATATCACCGTCACAGCCACGGGTGGCACGGCCATAGCCGACGCGGTCGCCGATGTCGTAGCCAACGCCAAAGCCCGCGCCAGCGCCGATGCCAACGGCACCTTTGCCTACGCCGACGCTTATGCCAATGCCAGCGCCTACGCCAGCGCCTACGCCTCCGCCAACGCCAACGCCAACGCCGACGCCCGCGGAATCGACGCGGGCGGCGACGTCAACAATGTGGGCGATATCACGGTCATCGCGACGGGCGGTATAGCCAGTGCCGACGCGAATTTGGCCAACGTCAACGCCGTGGCCGACGCCGCTGCCAACGCCAACGCCGATGCCAACGACGTCTATGGCAACGCCGAAGCTATCGGCGGAGCCGGAGCCTCCACCTCCGTCAACGCCTACGCCAACGCCAACGCCAACGCCTCCGCCGTTGGAATCGAGGCGGGCGGCGACGTCAACAATGTGGGCGCGATCACCGTCACGGCCACGGGCGGTACCGCCGACGCCAATGACTACGTCAACGCCAACGCCAACGCCAGCGCCGTAGCCAAAGCCTCTGCGGACGCCAATGACGTTAACGGCGGTACGGAAGCCTACGCTGGCGGCGACGAGGGCCCCCTCTACGCCAGCGCCGGGGCCTCCGCCTACGCGAATAACGCCACTGCCAACGCCAACGCCTCCGCCTACGGAATTCGTGCGGGCGGCGACGTCAACAATGTGGGCGCGATCGCCGTCACGGCCACGGGCGGTACGGCAAACGCCAACGCCCGGGCCGGTGCCGCAGCCGACGCCGTAGCGGACGCCGGCGCCGTAGCGGATACTGCCCTCACGGCCGACGCCTATGCCGACGCAGACGCCAGCAACACCAATGCCACCGCCCAAGCCGACGCCCAGGCCAGCGCCGGCGCCGAAGCCTACGGAATTCAGGCTTACGACGATTCCGAGCCAGGCTACGAAATGACCGGACCCGCCGACGTTAACAATACGGGCGCGATCACCGTCAAGGCCACGGGCGGTACGGCCGACGCCATCGCCGTCGCCGAGGGCAACGCCGACGCGGACGCCGTGGCCTCCGCCAATAACGCCGATGATGCCGCCGCCGCTTCCGCCAATAACACCAACGCCTATGCCTATGCCAGTGCCGACGCCGACGCCAGCACGGAAGCCGAAGGAATCGTCGCCAACGGCAACGTCAACAATGTGGGCGCCATCACCGTCCTGGCCATGGGCGGTACGGCCAACGCCAGCGCCGACGCCAACGCCGTGGCCTCCGGCTACGCTAAAGCCGACGCCAATGACACCTACGCCAACGCTTACGCCCAAGAAGGCTATGCCAACGCCAGCGCCAACGCCAGCGCCAACGCCAACGCTGACGCCTACGGAATTGATGCCGGTGGCGATGTCATCAATACGGGCGATATCCTGGTGCTGGCCGACGCCAATGACGCCCACGCCTCGGCCACAGCCTACGCCAAGGGCGACGCCAACGACGTCGGTGTCCAGGACAACGCCTACAGCGACGTCGACGCCGACGCCAACGCCAACGCCAACGCCAACGCCAACGCCTCCGCCTCCGGAATCCGCACTTACAACGCTGAGGACAGCCAGCTCGAATTGGAGGGCCACGGCGACGTCAACAATACGGGGGCGATCACCGTCGCGGCCGCAGGCGGCTTGGCCTACGCCGACGCCAATATCCCGGACGTCAACTCCCCCGACGGTAATGCCGTCACCAACAGCGAAGCCGTCGCCCAAGCCAACGGCACCGCCCGCGACGACGCCAACGCCTACGCCTACGCCAACGCCAACGCCAACGCCTACGCCGAAGCCTACGGAATCGACGCGGCCGGCAACGTCACCAATACGGGGGTGATCAACGTCTCGGCCACAGGCGGCATCGCCTATGCCGATGCCAATACCCCCGACGTCAATGCCCCGGCCGGCAACACCAAGGCCCAGGCCAGCAGCGAAGCCGATGCCAACACCGACACATTCCGCCGCAGCAACGCCTACGCCTCCAGCAACGCCGAGGCCAACGCTTCCGCCGAGGCTGGCGGAATCAGCGCTAACGGCAACGTCAACAATGTGGGCACGATCAACGTCACGGCCACCGGCGGCACGGCCGACGCCCGTGGCCGCGCCGGCGCGGATGCCTTTGCCGACGACCAGGCAGAGACCGCCGCCAACGCCTATGCCAACGCCTATGCCACCGCCAGCGCCAACGCCGACGCTGAAGCTGGCGGAATCTGGGCTGGCGGCGACGTCAACAATGTGGGCGCGATTAACGTCACGTCCAGGGGCGGCACGGCCAGCGCCACCGCCGGCACCAACGCCAACGCCCGGGCCGCCGCCGACGTCGATCTCTTGGCTGACGACACCGCCAACGCCGACGCCTCCAGCAACGCCAACGCCTATGCCGACGCTTCCGCGTTCGGAATCGGGGCTGAGGGCGATGTCGACAATGCGGGCGCGATCAACGTTATGGCTAGCGGAGGCACGGCCGACGCCAACGCTTTGGGCGCCGCCGCCGCCTTCGCTGAAGGCAAGAGAGGCACCCGCTCCAGCTCCACCTACGCCGAGGCCGACGCTTCCGCCGAGGCTGCCGGAATCGGGGCTAAGGGCGACGTCCACAATGTGGGCACGATCAACGTCACGGCCACCGGTGGAGTGGCGCTCGCCAACGCGGACGATAACGCCTACGCCGATGCCCACGCTTCGGCGGTCGGAATTGCGGCTGGCTTCTCTGGCTTCGACGAGGACCTCCAAGGCTCGGCCGACGTCAACAATACGGGCGCTATCACCGTCATCGCCACGGGCGGTACGGCCAACGCCAACGCCAACGCCGACGCCTATGGCATTGCCGCTCCCCGCTTCGTCAACAATACCGGGGATGTCACCGTCACGGCCACCGGTGGAATGGCGAGCGCCGACGTTGATGCAGACCGCAATGACGACGAGGACGCCAGAGTCAACGCCAAAGCGTACGGGATCTACTACTCTCACGCCGATTTCGACGGCGATTTCGACGGCGATGTCCACCCCGGTGTCAACAATACGGGGAATCTCACCGTCACCGCCGTGGCCGGGAAGGGCTTTGAGTCCCGCGCCTACGGTATCTACATGGATGGTAGCGGTGAGGTGACCAACACCGGGACCATCCGAGTCTCGGCCGATCGAGCCTACCAGCTCTACGTGAACTCCGGCACAACCACCCTGGTGCGTACCTTTAACGTCCTCCTCGACGGCGATCCGGAGAAGCCCCCCATTGGAGTGGCGGACAACGCAACACTGGCGCTCAACAACGCCACGCTCACCGTGGCCGCCGACAGCAAGAAGACCCTCTGGGGCAGGCAGTATGAGCTCTTTGAACTGAAAGGGGAGGATGGCCGTGTGGAGGGTCGTTTCGACGAGGCGAAGGCGCTGAATCCCAATACCTCGGTCCTCTACAACGACCAGGACACCTTCAACAGCGCCGATGACACGGTTGCGCTGGCCTATGCCCCGGTAGCGGCGACGCCCTTAGCGTCCGGCGTGGTGGAGAGACAGATGATGGGCCAGGCCGTCGATACCGTCAACCAACACATGACCTCCCTCTTGCTGCAGAACCTCGTTTCTCCCCCTACGTTCGGTCTGTTAGCTGACGAGGGTTCGACCCACCAGAGCTTCTTGGTCGACGCGGGTTCGACCGACTCGAGTCTCTCCGTGGCAGGGACCGCCGCACGCAAGTCTCCCGGCCTCTTTGTCGAGCCGTACTATTCCTGGCTCGATAAGGATGCCGATCCCTTGGGCTTCAAATCGCGGCTGTGGGGATTCTCCCTCGGCTACGCCCAGTACGTCGGAAACAGCCTGCTGGGCCTGCACGCAGGCTATGGAGAAGCTAATATCGACTACACCGGCACCGGCTTCAACAGCAACAGCGAGGAACAGAAAGTCGTCAGCGGCGGCTTCACTGGTCTGACGGTCTGGGACCCGTGGACCCTGCGTTACGGCTTGGACGGCTTCTACGGCAACCATGACTACGAGGGATTGACGGGGTTGTCCTTGGAGGAACGAGAGACCGCCTCTTACAACAGCTACGGCACCGCGGCGACCCTTATGGCCGGACATATCTTCCGCAGCGGTTCCCACGTGTTCTTGCCGGAAGCAGGCCTGAACTGGCTCTGGGTCGATCGCGAGCCGTACACGACCGACGGCACCAATCCGCATTGGAACACGACCTACTCGGGCGTCAACGAAAATGATTTGCTGGCGGCAGCCGCCATCCGATGGCTGACCACCTTCACGCGCGACGAGACCTCCATCTCTCCGTCCGTCGCGGTCGGGGTTCGTCACCTCCTGACGGACGACGTTGTGAGCGTCCTGCAGTCCGTGAACGGCGTCAACCCCGTCGTGGTTGAGTCCGAAAGAGACCGAACCGCGCTGACGCTGTCGGGTGCTCTGACACTGGCCCGGACGCCGCACGTCTTGTCCTTGGCCTATGACGGAGAGTTCTCCTCGGAGGCCAAGCAGCACAGCGTGTGGCTGCGGTACGGTTGGTCGTTCTAAGAGCCTCTCCCGGTAGGGGTCGGAGCGTCACGGCCCAGCCGGCTGGGCGGGGTGCTCCGGACTCGACAGATCGGTCAAACAAGTGTCAGGGCTCCCAAACGCGATCTAGCGCGTTTGGGAGCCCTGACTGTTGCGCCCGGCGAACACGCCAGCCGGAACAAGCTCCAACGATGAGATGGTTTATCCTGAGTTAGCCCGGGGCAATCGGTGGCGGTCGGAAACGGCTCTCCCGTGCGGACAGACGAGAGATGGGGACTGTGGGGCCGCGGGTATGGCCTGTTCGGCGACCGTAAGACCGAGATGGGTGCGCCGGGGTATTCCTATAACGTGTACGGCGGCAGCGCTGGCTTGGACTATCAGTTCACGCCGAGGTTCCTGGCGTTGTTGATCTCCGCCGCGTCGAACTGCTGGGCATAGTACTCCAACCAGCGGTCTTTAGGCAGTTTCTCGGGGTAGAACCTCCCGATCCAGTGGTCGTAATGCCGGCCGGAGGTGCCGAGTCGAATTTCGCAGCCTTCATCGCCCGTCGCGTGCAGCCATTTCGGATTTACTATTTACGATTGACGATTATAGTAGATTACGATGGGGCTGGAACCGCAACAATCAGAACCACCGGCAGAGCCGGTGGTATGAGGAAGGCCCCTAAAAGGGGCCATCGCGTGACTAATCGAACATTCAACTACCCTGGTCCTCCCGCTTCTCGCGGTCTTTTCCTCTTGGAGGTGCTAACGTGGAGTCTC
>JAPLMX010000211.1 GCA_026386805.1 Phycisphaerae bacterium
CTTTCGGCGGTTCTCCAACTCGTCGAAGTCCCTTCGTGTTCGTCCTTTTCTGTCCATGCGGACAGCCTACGAGAACGAAACGCTGGTGTCAATATATTATGCGAAAAATCTGTCACTATATTATGCGAAATTCAGTAAGAAAGAAGAATTCCAAAAAGGAGGTTCAGACATGAGAAAGACGATGGTCAGTGTGCTTCTGGTCGCCCTCGTGATGGGCACGGCGGTGCGGGCGGAGACGTTGCGGATCGAGGGTTCCACCACGGTGGGTCCCATTGCGGATGCCTTCGCCGAGTATTTCAAGGGGATCTACCCCAAGCTGGAGATCACGGTGAACAAGAACGGCAGCGGCAACGGGGCCACGGCCCTGATCGAGGGCCGCTGTGATATCGCCGCGATGAGCCGGTTCATGAGCCCGGATGAGTTCGGCAAGGCGGTCGCCAACAAAGTCTATCCGGTCGCCTGGACCATCGCCATGGACGGCGTGTGCGTAGTCGTCCACCCGTCCAACCCGGTGAAAGCCCTCACGAGCGCCCAGGTCCGCGATATCTACCTCGGCAAGATCACCAACTGGAGCCAGGTCGGGGGCTCCAATACGCCGATTGTCATCATTAGCCGGGACACGTCCTCCGGGACCTACGAGACGTTCGAGACCCTGATTATGAAGAAGCAGCCGATGGCGGCGGGCGTGGAGTACGTCAACGCCAACCCGCAGGCCCAGGCCCGGGTCAAGACCACGGCCGGAGCCATCGCCTACGTCGGCCTGGGATTCCTCGAAGGTGTCAAGGCCGTGCAGATTGACGGCGTGCTGCCGACCAAGCAGACGGTGGCCAACGGCACGTTTCCGCTGAGCCGCCCGTTGTTCCTGTTCACGAACGGCTTCCCCAAGCTCGGCTCGGTCCCCTACAAGCTCGTGACCTTCTACCTGTCGGAGAAGGGCCAGGAGCTGATCGAAGCCAAGGACTTCGTACCCGTGACGAACTACTGATCGCGCGGTGCGCACAAAGCACCGTCCCACTACGATGGGGTTCGGATGAATGATGCGAACTTGACTCTCACACTGGCGCCGGCGGCCGAGGCCCCTCGGCCGCTGGCACTTACGCCGGCACAAGACCTGCGCGGCTACCTCGGCGCCCATCTTGGCCGTGCACTTTTGTTCTTCATCACGTTCACCTCGGTCCTGGCCGTGCTGCTGATCCTGGTCTTCGTCGTGGTACGATCCGTGGGCTTTCTATCTCAGTCCAGCCTCACAGAGTTCATCGCGAGTCAGAGCTGGCGTCCGACCGCCGAAGAGCCCGTCTTCGGGGCCCTGGCCATCATCGCCGGCTCCCTGTACGTATCGTTCGCCGCCCTAGTGTTCGCGGTCCCGCTGGGGATCCTGGCGGCGGTCTTTCTGAGTGACATCATCTCGTGGAAAGTCAGGAACGTCGTCAAACCCCTCGTCGAGATCCTGGCCGCCATCCCTTCCGTTGCCTACGGGTTCTTCGCGGTCGTGGTCCTGGCGCCCTGGATGCAAAACCAGTTCGGCTTCAGCACCGGGACCAACGCCCTGAACGCCGCGCTGATTCTGGCGATCATGGCCCTGCCGACGATCATCAGCGTGTCCGAGGACTCGATCTCGGCTCTGGGGCGGGAGCTGCGGGAGGCTTCCTATAGCTGCGGCGCCACGCGACTGGAGACGATCGTCCGGGCGGTGATTCCCGCCGCTCACAGCGGGATCATCGCGGCGGCGGTGCTGGGCATGATGCGGGCCATCGGCGAGACCATGGTCGTCTGGATGGCCTCGGGCAACGCCCCTCAGATCCCCCATCCGTGGTGGGACCTCGCGCAGTCGGTTCGAACCCTGACCGCGACGATTGCCGGCGAGATGGGAGAGACGCCGGAGGCGTCCTTGCACCGCGGCGCTCTGTTTGCCATGGGCGTCCTTCTGCTGCTGATGACCTTCGGCATGAACGTGATCAGTGAGTATTTCCTCACACGCGCCAAGAAAGCCTCCGGGAGGACGTAGATGAATCTGAGCGTTCGCGGCAAACTGGATCGGGTGTTCACGGCGGCGACCGGCCTGTCGGTCGTGCTGCTGACGCTGGTCCTCGTCGCGATCTTGGGCCCGATGGTCTATCGCGGCAGCAGCGCCGTGTTCTTCCAGGGCACCGTCGAGTTCCGCAAGATGCAAAGGAACCTGTTCGGGCGGGGCGACGAGCAATTGCTCCATGCCGAGGTCGCCGAGACGGAGGAGTTTCGCCGGCAGGTGTACGACATGATTGACGGCTTCAAGAAGGGCGTCGATGTCGAGGCGATGTCCGAGCAGGCCCGGGAGATCCACCGGCAATTCGGGCAGGAGCTGCGAGACAAGAATCTCCCGGCGGATCAGTATACCAAGCTGCGAGAGCTGACCCGCCAGATTCGGGACAAGCTGGACTCGGCGTTCCACAGCCAGGATATCGACGAGATCCAGCGGATGGTGGCGGAAGTCCTCAAGAACGCGGACAATCCCCAGCTTAAGGACACTTCGGCGGAGAAGCTCTTCGCCATCGCACGGCAATTCCTCCAGGCGGCCCGGCAGATCGACCTGAGCAAGCACCACGAGTATGCCGCCGCGTTGCGGGAGGTGGAAGGGATTCTCTTTCATTCCGAGACTCTGCCCGGCCTGTTGGGGCCGCGGCCGGGTGAGCCGGCGGCGCCTTTGGTCATGCTGCGTTACGGCGCCACACGCTGGGACCAGGCCCAGGCCCTGTTGGATCGATTTCTATGGGTCCAGGAATGGGTCGAGGAAAAACCCGGGCACCCGCTCGTGATGAAGCGGAGAGTACGGGCGGAGTCGTTCCCACCGTCTCTGCGTCCGCTCTTCGCTTACGTCGAGCAGAACGCAGGCAAGATGCTTCGCCCGCAGCGCACCGTCTATTGGCAGTTCCTCATCGACGACAATGTAAACAGCCATTATTTTGGCGGGATCGGGCCGGAAATCCTGGGCACGATGCTGATCACGGTCATCGGCATGCTGTTCGTCATTCCGCTGGGGATCATCTCGGCGGCGTACTTGGTCGAGTGTAGCTCCGACGGTTGGACGATGCGGATTATCCGCATGGGCATCAACACCCTGGCCGGCGTTCCGAGTATTGTCTTCGGGCTCTTTGGCTTGGCCTTTTTCGTCCTGTTCCTCTTCCCCTTGCTGGGCTTCGAGCCCAAGCCGTGCATCCTGGCGGCTTCCATGACCCTGGCGGTCCTGACGCTGCCCGTGATGATTCGGGCCAGCGAGGAGGCCATCCGCGCCGTCCCACCCTCGTACAAGGAAGGATCGCTCGCCCTGGGCGCCAGCCGATTCCATACGTTCCTGGCTGTGACGTTCCCGGCCGCCCTGCCGGGGATCCTGACGGGGGTCATTCTGAGCCTCAGCCGCATCGCGGGCGAGACGGCGCCCATCCTGTTCACGGGCGCCGTATCGCTCGGGGCCGTGCCGCACTCGGTCTTCGCCCCGACGCGGACCTTGTCCTACGGCAGCTACGACATGGCGGTCGGCGACCGCCTGGCGATGATGGTGCCGCACAATCAGTATGGCATGGTCGTCGCGCTCATGATGCTCATTCTGATCCTGAATGCGGCGGCCATCCTGCTGCGATCCCGCGTCTTCAAGAAACTCCGAGGGCAGTAGCATGGGCGTCCCGCCCATGAAGACACGGGCAAGATGCCCGTGCTACGCTCAAAGGACAGTAGGGAACGGCCCAATGTCAAGAGAAAAGAAAGAAGACATGCAGACACTCGCCCTGACAAGCGACATCCGAAGGTCGAACATTCGAACCACCATCCCTACAATCGACAGGAAGGAGAGGACCCCCAAGCCGGCCGGCGACGTTTGTGAGTGCGCCATCATCCGCTCGGAGAACTTCAGTCTCTACTACGGATCCAAGGTGGGCGTAGAGAACATCACGATGGACATCTACCCATGCAGCGTGACCGCGATCATCGGCCCCAGCGGCTGCGGCAAGAGCACCTTCCTACGCAGCATCAACCGGATGAACGACCTGATCCCCCACATCCGCACGGAGGGCAAGCTCCTCGTGGACGGACATGACATCTACGATAAGCGGACAAACCTCGTCAACCTCTGCCAGCAGGTCGGCATGGTCTTTCAGAAGCCCAATCCCTTCCCCAAGAGCATCTTTGACAATGTCGCCTATGGCCCGAGTCTGCAGGGAGTCAGAAACAAGGGCGAATTGCAGAACGCCGTCGAGCAGAGCCTGCGGGCGGCCGCCCTGTGGGACGAAGTGAAGGACGACCTGAAGAAATCGGCCCTGGCCCTCTCCGGCGGCCAGCAGCAAAGGCTCTGCATCGCCCGCGCCCTGGCCACCAAGCCCCGCGTGCTCCTGATGGACGAGCCCTGCTCGGCGCTCGACCCCATCGCCACCGGGCGGATCGAGGACCTGATGGGCCAACTCCAGAGCACCTACACCATCGTGATTGTCACTCACAGCATGCAGCAGGCGGCCCGCGTCAGCGAGCGAGCGGCCTTCTTCTGCCTGGGCGAGCTCATCGAGTACGACCGAACCTCCAAAATCTTCGAGAATCCCAGCAAGAAAGAGACGGAAGACTATGTCACAGGTCGATTCGGCTAATCGCACGCCCCCGGCCGGCGAACCCAAGATCTGGAAAATTCGGGCCATCAAGAACTACCCGGAGGCCCACAACCATGTCCTGGTCGGCAAAGTCCTGGAAATCACCGATTCCTACGTGCGGCTGCACTGCCGGACGTATCACTTCGGTCCGGTCCTCAATAGCCCCGAGGATGTGCTCGTCGGCGCCGTCACGACCCGAGTCATTCCGTGGAGCCGTATCGAGATCATCAACGAGCTGCCGGCGAACTTCGACTACGTCAGGAGCACGGTGATCTCCGATAAACCCGGACAGGTCCTTTTCAGGGACAAACAATACATGTGCCCCATCGGCCGGGGTTCCGAGCCGAACTACTGAGGAATTGATGATTTGTGATTTGCGATTTAGGATTGGTAAATAGTAAATGGGGAATCGCGCATGCCGGCGCATCTATTCCGAGAAATCGAGAACCTCAAAAGAGAAATCCTCACGCTGGGCGCGATGGCCGAGACGGCGGTTCGCGATGCGACCTGCGCCATCGAGAATCGCGACGAAGCGCTCGCCCGCAGAGTGATCGACGATGATATCAAGCTGGACGAAATGGAGGTCCAGATCGAGGAGAACTGCCTCAAGACCCTCGCCCTGCACCAGCCGGTCGCCATCGACCTGCGGTTCATCATTGCGGTCCTCAAGATCAACAGCGACCTGGAAAGGGTCGGCGACCTCGCGGTCAATGTCGCCGAGAGGGCCGCCTTCTTAGCCACCCAGCCCCCGGTCGATATCTCCTTCGACTTCCAGGCGATGGCCCGCCAGGCCCAGGAAATGCTCAAAAGGAGCCTGGATTCACTGGTCAACCTCAGTGCCGAGCAGGCCCGCGCGGTCCTGCGGGGCGACGATGAGATCGACGCGATGAATCGCCGGATGTACCTGATCGTCCAGGACGCGATTCACGCCCACCCGGACCAGACGGAGTCGCTCATTCACCTGCTCTCGGCGTCCCGGCACCTCGAGCGAATCGCCGACCACGCGACGAACGTCGCCGAGGACGTCATCTACATGATCGAAGGCGTAATCGTCCGCCATAAGGCGGAAGATTACAGGCCGCAGGCCGACCGATAGTAATAGTACGAGTCCCGTTCCTACGCCACGATTGCGAGGAATCGGCCCAGGAGGAGGTAGGCCGCCGCGGAGATGCCCGCGGCCGCCGGAATGGTCAGAATCCAGGCCCATACGATGTTGCGGGCCACACCCCAGTGGACCGCGCTGAGCCGGCGGATCGACCCGACTCCCATGATCGCCCCGGTGATGGTGTGCGTGGTGCTGACGGGGATGCCAAAACTGGAGGAAATCGCCAGGGTCATGGCGGCACTGGACTCCGCCGCAAAGCCGTCCACCGGCCTCAACTTGGCCACCTTCTGGCCCATCGTCTTGACGATCCGCCAACCGCCGAACATCGTGCCCAGGGCGATTGACACTTGGCACAGGAGCACCACGTACAGGGGCACTTTGAACTCGGTCAGCAGACCCGCACTGAAAAGCAGGCTGGTGATAATGCCCATGGTCTTCTGGGCATCGTTAGCGCCGTGGCCCATGCTGTACAGCGCGGCCGACAGGAGCTGGCCTTTGCGAAAGAGATGGTCCACTTTGTGCGGCGTCGTGTTCCGGCAGGCCCAGTAGACGGCCGTGCCCAGGACCGTGCCCAAGACAAGGCCGAGAATCGGGGAGACGAAGATGAAGATCACCGTCTTGGTGATGCCGGACCAGACCAGGGCCCCGGACCCGACCTTCACCATCGCCGCACCGATCATCCCGCCGATGAGGGCATGGGAGGAGCTGGTCGGCAGGCCGAGATACCAGGTAATCACGTCCCAGGAGCAAGCGCCGATCAGGGTGGCGAAGATCACGGCCTGATCCACGATCGCGATGTCGATGATGCCCTTGCCGATGGTGCCGGCGACGTGCAGACCGAAGAACAGAAAGGCGACGAAATTGAAGAATGCGGCCCAGACGACGGCCCAGCTCGGCGTAAGGACCCGCGTGGAAACGATCGTGGCAATCGAATTGGCCGAGTCGTGAAAGCCGTTGAGAAAATCAAAGATCAACGCCAGGAAGATCAACGACAAGATGCTCAGCGTCATGGTTAGGCCTGCTTGACCATAATGGAATCAACAACGTGGGCTACGTCTTCGCAAACGTCCAGCACCGTCTCGGCTTCCTGGTAAATGTCTTTCCATTTGATCACCAGGATCGGGTCCTTCGCGTTGGCAAACAGCTCCGAGAGCGCGTGGTCCCGCATCGCGTCGCCGACGTTTTCCAGCCGATTGATCTCCACGCAAGCCTCGAAAACGACCTGTCCGTGTTTGTGGTTCTGCATACCTCCGATGGCCCGGGCCACCGCCCGAACCGATTGCTCGATCACGAGGGAGAACTCCACCAGGTTCTGGTCTACGCAGGTGATCCCGTAGACCCTGAGCCGGCTCACGATATTGTTGATCATGTCCGTGATGTCGTCGAGCTGCTTCGCCAAGGAATGGATGTCTTCCCGATCGAACGGAGTGATGAAGGTCTTGTTCAACTGGTCGATGATCCTGTGCGCCACATCGTCACCCTGGTGCTCGATCGTGGCCATCCGGCTCAGCGCGTCTTCCGTCACGCCGCCACAGGCGACGATTGCCTTGAACAGACACGCCGCCTCCACGGCGTGACTCACCTGCTTCTCAAACAGCTCGAAAAAATTGAAGCTCTTCGGGAAGAATCGAAAAAACATGCACTTCTCCTTCTTAACAGCGACAAGGAACCTTCGGCATCGCCGGGCACACTCCAACCACGGTCGCATCGCAGCAGGCACCCCTGCGTGACGACCTGCCGTCCTTGGGCGGGCTTATCTTAACACACTTCTAACCAAACGCTAACAATTTCCTAACACACAGGTGGTAGAGGTAGACTCGCAGCACGGCCAAGACGCACCGCGATGCGTAAGTATATGCCCGTAGGCAGTTTAAGGTTGTCGTGGGCAAGGTTGATCCTGTCATCGTTACTTATGGGCCTGAGAACTCAGATCATCCTGACCCTGGCGTTGCTCGCCGTCGTACTCGGCGGCTGCGGCCAGGAGATCGACCCGAATGAGCCGCAGGGGTTCGTGCAGACCAAGGGCTCCGACACCATGGTGAACGCCGTACAGATGGTGGCCGAGGAGTTCATGAAGGAGTACCCGCACGTCTTCGTCGCCGTTACCGGGGGCGGCAGCGGCGTGGGGATCGCCTCGCTGATCAACAAGACCTGCGGCGTAGCCTCCGCCTCCCGTGAGATGAAGCCCAAAGAAATCGAGATGGCCCTCAAGCAGGATGTCAATCCCAAGGAATTCGTGGTCGCTTACGACGGCGTCGCGGTCATCGTCAACAAGGGCAACCCCATCGATAAGCTGACGATTGAGGACCTGCACAGAATCTTCACGGGAAAGGCCACCCGTTGGAGCCAGTTCGGCGGAAAGGACCTTCCCATTGTCACCCTCTCCCGGGAAGTCAGCTCGGGCACCCACATGTACTTCAAAGAGGAGGTCATCCAGCTCGGCAAGAAGGACAACAAAGAGGAGTTCTCCAAAGAGACGCTGCTGTTGACGTCGTCGCAGGCGATCGTCGAGGAGGTGGCCGGCAATGAGGCCGCCATCGGCTACTTGGGCATGGGCTACCTGTCCGACCGGACCAAGGCGCTGTGGATCGGCAAAGGCCAGGACTTCCATCCGCCCGACGTGGCGAACGTCCTCCAGAAGACGTATCCACTGTCCCGACCCCTGTACGTATACACGGATGGCGCGCCGCAAGGCATCGTCAAGCTGTTCGTTGATTATACCCTGAGCCCGACGGGGCAGAAACAGTTCATCGAAACCGGGTTTGTGCCGAGGGGAGCAGCCGTTGGTCGAGAACCGTAGCGAATCCATCGCCTCACGCGTCAAGCGGCCCAGCGCGGAGGCCGGGGCGCTCGCATCCTGGAACCGCCTGCGACGGAGATTGGGCGAGCCGATCATCGAGACCTGCATCAAGCTGAGCGGTTTGGTGGTCGTTGTTTTCGTCTTCCTGATTTTCCTATTCCTCTTAAAGGATTCGCTGTCGCTGTTTCGCCAGTATCCCATCTCCAAATTCCTCTTCGGCACGGAATGGCTGCCGATCTCCGATCCGCCGCAGTTCGGGGTTATTCCCCTGCTGCTCGGCTCAATCTACGTGACGGTCTGGGCGATCCTGATCTGCGTGCCGCTGGGGGTCGGCTCGGCCATGTTCATCGCGGAGGTCGCTCCGAAGCATTTGAAGAACGTCCTCAAGTCGCTGGTCGAAATCCTCGCCTCCATTCCCAGCGTCGTCCTGGGCTTCCTCGGCATCCTCTGGCTGGCACCGGCGCTGAGAGACACGTTTCACCTGTCCACGGGCATGTGCGGACTGACGGGTAGTCTGCTACTGGCCTTCATGGCTCTGCCGACGATTATCAGCATCTCCGAGGACGCCCTGACGAGCGTGCCCAGAACCTACCGTGAGGCCGCCTACGGCCTGGGCGCCACCCGCTGGCAGACCCTGTGGCGGATCGTCCTGCCGTCGGCCTCTCCGGGCATCCTGGCCGCCGTGATGCTCGGCATCGGCCGGGTTGTCGGTGAGACCATGGTCGTTCTCATGGTCACGGGCAACGCCCCGGTAATGCCCAAGTCGATCCTGCAACCCCTGCGGACACTGACCGCCACGATCGCGGGCGAAATGGGGGAAACGGTCGGCGGCTCCGATCATTACTACGCCCTGTTCGCCGTGGGGCTTGTCCTGTTCGCCATTACGTTTGCCATCAACTTCGTCGCGGACCTCTTTCTGCGAAGGGACAGGAAATGAACGGAGCCAAAGTCCGCCAGCAGATCGCCTTCTCCGCCCTCGGCGGGATCACGCTGCTCATCGTGGTGCCGATCATGCTGGTGATCCTTTACATTGTCATCAACGGCGCCGGCTCGGTCTCCTGGCAGTTTCTCACGGCGGCGCCCCGCAACGGCATGAAGGCCGGCGGCATTTTCCCTGCCATCATCGGCACGATCCTGCTGGTCCTCGGCACGATGCTGTTCTCGCTGCCGCTGGGTGTGCTTTCGGCCATCTACCTCGTCGAATACGCCCGCGATGACCTGTTCACGCGCATGATCAAGCTATCGGTGGTGAACCTCTCCGGAATACCCTCGATCGTTTATGGCCTCTTCGGCTTCACGGCATTCGTCCTGCTCCTGCACTTCGGCACGTCCATTCTCGCCGGCTCGCTGACGTTGGCGATCATGAGCCTGCCCGTCATCATCACGGCCTCCAAGGAGGCGTTGGAATCCGTGCCCTTCACCTATCGTGAGATCAGCCTGTCCCTGGGCGCCACCAAGTGGCAGACGATCCGGTATTGCGTGCTGCCGTATGCCATCCCCGGCATCCTCACGGGCACGGTCCTAAGCCTCAGCCGTGCGGCGGGCGAGACCGCCCCGATCCTCTTTACCGTCGCCGCCTTCTATCTGCCGCGACTGCCCCACTCGGCGTTCAACCAGGTGATGGCCCTGCCCTACCACCTCTACGTAATCGCGACCCAGGTGCCGAACATCCCCACGGGAATCAGCTTCGCCACCGCACTGGTCCTGATTGCCCTGGTGTTTCTGATGAATCTCGTCAGCATCATCCTGCGGGCCCACTACCGAAAAAAGAGACTATGGTAAGCGAACCGGTCATCAAAATCGTCAATCTGGACTGCTTCTTCGGCTCGCAGCGGGTCTTGCGGAATATCAACATCGAGATCCCGCCCCACGAGATCCTGGGGATCATCGGGCCGGCCAACAGCGGCAAGACCACCTTCCTGCGGGCCCTCAACCGGCTCAATTATCTCCATCGCACGTACTCGCAGACCGGCGAGGTCTTCCTGGACGGCCGGGACATCCGCCAGATCAGCGACAACCTCCTGCGCAAGCAGATCGGGATCATCTTCGCCCTGCCGCAGGTGCTGCCCGTCAGCATCTTCGACAACGTCGCCTACGGCCCCAAGGTCCACGGCGTGACGAACAAGGAGACCATCGGCCGGACGGTGGAAGAAGCCCTGAAAAAGGCCTATCTCTGGGAGGAGGTCAAAGACCGCCTGCGCGAGCCGGCCGTGCGCCTCTCCGGCGGCCAGCAACAGCGGCTCTGCATCGCCCGAACCCTCGCCGTCGGGCCACAGGTCATCCTGTACGACGAGCCTTGCTCGGGCCTGGACCCCATCTCGACGGCGAAGGTCGAAGACGCCATGCAGCAGTTGAAAGCGGATTACACCCAGATTCTCGTGACGAACAACACAAAACAGGCCTCCCGCGTCAGCGAGCGATGCGCGTTCTTCCTGATGGGCGAACTGGTCGAAATCGGCCCGACCCGGGACCTGTTCACCACCCCGCAGGATAAGCGAACCGACGATTACATCACCGGTAGATTTGGATAGGATGGGGAAATGATTATTGATGATTGATAATTGATTATTCGAAAGGAGAGTCCGGCCTCCTCCCGGTCATCAATCATCAATCATCCATCATCCATCATCAATACGATATGGAACCTGAATCGAAGATCGAGACTTTTGACCTGAACCTGTACTACGGCGTGTTCCGGGCCCTGACCGACGTGAACATCCGGATTCCCGCCCGCAGTGTCACGGCGATCATCGGTCCGTCCGGCTGCGGCAAGTCCACCCTGCTGCGCTGCTTCAACCGGATGAACGACCTGGTCGAGCACACGCAGGTGAAAGGCCGAATCGTCATTGACGGGCAGGACATCCTCGAACCCGAGGCCGATCTGATCGCCCTGCGGCGTAAGGTCGGCATGGTCTTCCAGCGGCCCAACGTCTTCTCCCTGTCGATCTACAACAACCTGAAGTTCGGCCTGCGCATCCACAGCATGCTCAGTCGCAGAGACCAGATTATGCAGACCGTCCGCCAGGGTCTGGAGCAGGTCGGACTCTGGGACGATCTGAAGGACAAGCTTAGCGCCAACGCCCAGTCCCTGACGCTCGAACAGCAGCAGCGGCTGTGCCTCGCCCGCGTCCTGATTCTCAGGCCCGATATTATCCTGCTGGACGAGCCCTGTTCGGCCCTCGACCCCATCGCGACTCTTCGGGTCGAGGAGATGCTCCGCGTGCTCCGCAAGGACTACACGCTGATCATCGTCACCCACAACATGCAGCAGGCGGGCCGCGTCTCGGATTTCACTGGATTCATGTACCTCGGCCGCCTCATTGAATTTGCCGGCACCCAGAAAATTTTCACGAACCCCGCCGAGCAACTGACCGAAGACTATATCAGAGGATCTTTTGGATAAAATAGGAAATCTCAAATGCCACGAGAAGGCTTTCATAATCGTATCAAAGAGCTGGAACGCGACGTTCTGCAAATGGGCGAAATGGTGATCGACGCCATCAACCAGTCGGTCGCCGCTCTCAAGAATCTCAATGCCAACCAGGCCAAGCAGGTGATCGCCAATGATGCCCAGGTCGACCGCAAGCGCTGGGAGTTGGAAGACCGGTGCGTCGATCTGATCGCCACGCAGCAGCCGGTGGCCTCCGACCTCCGCGAGATCATCGCGACCCTGAGCATCGTCCGCGACCTCGAGCGGATCGGCGACTACGCCGAGGGGATCGGCAAGATCGTCCTCCTGCACGGCGACGAGCCTCTCGTCAGGGCCCTGACATACCTTCCGGTCATGGCCGACAAAGCCATCCGCATGCTTCGCGGAAGCCTCGACGCCTTCGTCAAGCGCGACGCCCGGACCGCCCGCGCGATCTGCGATGAGGACGACGCCGTGGACAAGCTGTACGACCAGGCGTATCACGACCTCCTGGGCTACATGATCAAGGACCCCTCCGTGATCACGCGGGCCACCTATCTGATCTGGGCCGCCCACAACGTCGAGCGGATCGCCGACCGCGCCACGAACATCTGCGAAAGCGTCGTCTACTTGGTCACGGGCACGCCCATGGAGTTGAACGTCTCCAAGTACTAACTGGAATCTGCCGCCGGGCGGATCAGCCGGAGCACAAAAATACCCCGGCAACGGGGTTGTGTGCCGGGGTAGCGATATTGCAGTTTATACACACCTCCCTTCTCGGCGTGGCCGGCTCCCGTTTCACCGGGGCGGTCCTTGCCGCTCATCTGTGATTTATACGAACCCAGCCGCCGCAGGTGCGAGGAATTCCCCCTCGATCGGTTTTCAAACCCCGGATTTGGCGCTTGACATCCGACCTTCGAGACGGTCTCCTGATCTTGTTTCTGGTCACTATCAACTTGATCCGGAGTCTTTATGAAACCTGTCCGCATCACGTTGCTCGTACTTATCGCTTCTTTGCTCTTTCCGGCCGGTTGTGTCTCCACCGGCCATCATGGCCAGTCCACGACCAGCAGTCGTTCCGTCCGCAACGAGGCGGGGATACGGCGGCTCCCCTACGAATTGCCGAAATCGGCCGCCCATCTCTCCTTGTCCCTGACTCTCCGTGCCTCCGAAGGCTCCTTCGTCTACACCCTGGTCGATCCGCACGGCACCGTCGTGTGGCAAGGTCGCGTCAGCGCCGGCCAGAGCTGCAACGAGACCCGCCCCTTTACGCCGGTGCCCGGCAAATGGCTCCTCACCTTGGAAATGGAAAACGCCACGGGCAGCTATGACATCGCGTGGAAGAGCGAGTAGTCCCCGGCCGCTCTGGACCACCGTCCGCTTGGATTCGCGCTGGCGTCCCGGACGCCGTGCCGCCCAAAATAATCTGGAAAATCGCAATTTCTTTCTTGACAATTACCCCCCCATTAAAATGGGGAATGTAGGTAGTATTGGAAGGGTACAAGGAGGAATGCACAGGAATCCGGGAAGTGTCTGGAGACTGAGCGATAGGAGGCAGGGCGATGAGAAGCGTCGGAGGTGGGGTCAAACGAGCAACGATGAACGCCGTAGTTCTGGTCTCTCTGGTGTTGATGCCGTTGGCATCATACGGAGAAGACAACTACTGGATCGGTGATAGCGGCTGGTGGGACGAGATCGCGAAGTGGAGTCTCAACCGGCAGCCCTTGACCGGCGACAATACCTTTCTCACTTCATCCGGCGCCTTGAACAGGGTGGTCAATTACGGCAATGTCCTGGTTCCGTCTCAAGTCCTTGGCAGTCTGACCATCGATGCGACGGGCTCCGGGACGATCGCTTTCATCCAGGGATCATATGGGTTGTCGGCCAACAACCAAGACATCGGAAGTTGGGGCAGCGGGACTTTCACCCAGACGGGGGGGACGAACGCAGGCGTTTGGTTCAACGTCGGAAGATACGCTGGCGCCAGCGGCACGTATAACCTGAGCGATACGGGCTCACTGACGACGACAGGCGCCTCATTCATCGGCCCTTATGGCACTGGTACCTTCAACCAGACGGGCGGGACGCACGCGACACCTTGGCTCTCGGTCGGGACCGACGCGGGTGGCATCGGCACCTACAATCTCAGTGGTACCGGGGTGGTCGCAACGACGTACGCAGCATACATCGGTGGCGCGGGCACGGGCACGTTCAACCAAACGGGCGGCACGAACACGGCGGACTGGCTCGGTCTCGGTAGGAAAGCGGGCGGCACCGGCACCTATAATCTGAGCGGTACTGGAGCGATCACAGCCCACGCTGCGGGCATTGGCGAATCCGGCGCGGGCACCTTTATCCAGACGGGCGGGACGAATACGATCACGGGCGGGCTCGGCATTGGGCTCAATTCCGGTGGCAGCGGGTCGTACAATCTGAGCGGCACAGGAGCCTTGTCCGCCGGTGGTGAAACCGTCGGCGACTGGGGTACGGGCACGTTCACCCAGACGGGCGGGACGAATACTACGGTCTGGTTCAATGTCGGGGCCAACGCGGGCGGCACCGGCACCTATAATCTGAGCGGTGCCGGGGCACTCACAACCACGGGCGGTGCGTTCATCGGCGGTTCCGGCACGGGCACCTTCAACCAGACCGGCGGGACGCATACGACCGGCTGGCTCAATGTTGGGACCGACGCGAGCGGGGTCGGTACCTACAACCTCAGCGGTACCGGGGTGCTGACGACAGCGCTCAATGCCGTTGTCGGCTATTCCGGCACCGGCACCTTCAACCAGACTGGCGGGACACATACGGTACCAGGCGGGCTCTATATTGGGGCGAATTCTGGCGGCAACGGTTCGTATAATCTCAGCGGCACAGGGACCTTGTCCGCCGACAGTGAGCACATCGGCGACTTCGGTACTGGAACCTTCATCCAGACGGGCGGGACGAATACCGTCGGCTGGTTGGGTCTTGGGACCCAGCCGGGTGGTATGGGCGCTTATGATCTCAGCGGCACAGGGGTGCTCACAACGGGCGTTGAGACCATCGGTGAAACCGACACGGGGACCTTCACCCAGACGGGCGGGACGAATACCGCCGTTTGGTTCAATGTCGGGGTCGGCGCGGGCGCCACCGGCACCTTTGATCTCGGCGAGACAGGGGCGCTGACAGCAACAGGGGGCTCGTTTATCGGTGGCGGCGGCACGGGCACCTTCAACCAGACCGGCGGGACGCATACGACCGGCTGGCTCAATGTTGGGACCGACGCGAGCGGGGTCGGTACCTACAACCTCAGCGGTACGGGGGTGCTGACGACCGGGGGCAGTGCGGCCATCGGCTACTCCGGCAGCGGCACTTTCAACCAGACCGGCGGGACGTTTACGACGGGCTGGGTCTCTATGGGGAGCCTCTCCGGTGGTAGCGGCATCTATAATCTCAGCGGTACAGGGGTGCTCACCACAACGAATGGTGCGGCCATCGGTGACATCGGCACGGGCGCGTTCTACCAGACCGGCGGGACGTTTACGACAACGGGGGGATTTGGCCTTGGGTGGAATTCGGAGAGCAGTGGTTCCTACGATCTGAGCGGCACAGGGGCACTCTCTGCCGATAGTGAAAACACCGGTCTTGCCGGCACGGGGACCTTCATCCAGACCGGCGGGACGAATACCGTCCAATGGTTCCGCGTCGGGACCGAGGCGGGCGGCGCGGGCACCTACGATCTTGGCGGCACAGGGCAATTGACGGTAACGGGCGACGCGTACGTCGGCGACGCCGGGACGGGCACCTTGAACCAGACCGGCGGAACGGCGGCGGTGCCTTGGCTTTCTATCGGTAACCGGGCGGGCGGCGCGGGCACCTACAATCTCAGCGGTGCAGGGGTGCTCACAGCCGACGGTGCGGCCATCGGCAACTCCGGAACGGGCACCTTCAATCAGACCGGCGGGACGAATACGATAACTGGCGGGCTCGCCGTTGGGCTCAATTCTGGTAGTAGCGGCTCCTACAGTCTGGGCGGCGCAGGAAGCCTGTCCACTGATAGTGAAACCATCGGCGAATCCGGTACCGGGATCTTGACCCAGACGGGCGGGACGAACACGGTTACGGGCGAGCTCAGCGTGGCGCGCAATTCTGGTAGCAGCGGCACCTACGATCTTAGCGGGACAGGCAACCTGTCCGCTGGTGCTGAGAAGATCGGCGATTCCGGGACCGGGACTTTCACCCAGACGGGCGGGACGAACCAGGCGGGCCAGGTCATCGTGGGCAATTGGTATAACGGCGTCGGCACATACAAGCTTAGTGGTGGAGATCTGCGGGTGGCCGGCTGGGAAGGGGTGGGCAACTATAGTGTGGGCGCCTTCGAGCAGACAGGCGGGACGAACACGGTTGGAAGTTGGCTGACCCTCGGGAATATCTCTGGGAGCACGGGCACATACAATCTGAGTGGCACAGGGGCACTCACCGTAACGGACGGCTCGCTTATCGGCAACTCCGGCACAGGCACCTTCAACCAGACCGGGGGAACCAACACGATTGGCACGAGCACGGCGCCGGGCTCGCTCACCATTGGGAACAACCCTGGGAGCACGGGCACGTACACGCTGAGCGGCACGGGGGCCCTGTCCGTTACTGGTACTGAGTACGTCGGCCTTCAGGGTACCGGGACCTTCACGCAGACGGGGGGCACGAATACGATTCATGGCACGAATACGATTTATGACAATTACGCGATGGCAACCGGGCTCGTCTTTGGGGGCAATACTGGGAGCACCGGCACGTACAATCTGGACGGCAACGGGTTTCTGTGGGTTGGCGGCTTAGAACGCATCGGCCAATATGGCACGGGGATCTTCAATAACAACTGGGGAACGAATACCGTACTAGGTGACCTTCTCATTGGGAGCGGCGCGGGCGGCAGCGGCACCTACAACCTCGGCCAATACGGGGCGCTGCACGCCTCCAACGTGGACGCTGGCTGGTCCGGCACGGGCGCTTTCAACCAGACCGGCGGGAGCAGTACAGTCGCCGGCGCGCTCACCGTGGGATATTATACGGGCAGCACAGGATCCTTCACCCAGACAGGTGGGACCAATACGGTCACACACCAGTTATGGGCTGGCGTGAGTTCTGGTGCCAACGGCTCCTATAGCCTCAGCGGCACAGGGGCCCTGTCCGCGGGCAGTGAGACCATCGGTTATTTTGGAACCGGGACCTTCACGCAGACGGGGGGCACGAATACGATTGGCACGAGCACGGCACCGGGCTCGCTCACCCTTGGGAACAGTACTGGGAGCACCGGCACGTATAATCTGAGCGGTACCGGGACTCTGTCCGCCGCCAGTGAAACCGTCGGCAATGACGGCACCGGCACTTTCGCGCAAACGGGCGGGACGAATACGACCAACACGCTGACGGTCAAGGCCAGTTCAACCGCCAGCGGTACCTACAATCTGGGCGGCGGAACCTTGAACGCGACGACCATCGTCAACAACGACCAATTCAACTACTCCGGCGGCGCGCTCAACGGCGACTTCACTAATAATCCCGGCGCTGCCTTCAGAATCTCCGGGGCGGGCACGAGGGTTATCACCGGGGGTGTGATGAACTACGGCACCATCAAGGTGACCGGCTCCACCCAAGGTACGGCCGCAGTCTTCACAGGGGCTTTCGTCAACAACGGTGTATTGGACTCGGACCCTGCGACACTGGAGTTCTTCGACGATCTCACCATTGGACCGGGCGGTTCGATCTACGCCTCCCCCGGCGACCAGTACATCCTGCATCGGAACTTCCTCATCGACAGTTCCAACACCGGTGGGTGGACGACCTCCGGGGCCGACCTGATCTTCACCGGCATCGGAATTCACCTTTTCTCTGTCGGTGCCTTGGACTTGACCTGGGAGGAACTATCCCTGGAGAGCGGTGCAACGCTCGACTTCAGCGGTACCGGTTCCTTCTACGCCGCATCACTCTCCGGCCTGACCTTCGATCCGGACGGAAGCATCGCCAACCTCTCGGGGCCCGCCGGCTTCGCCCTCTCCTACGACCCCTCCCTGAACCCCGGCCTGAACGGGATCTACTCGCTCGCAGGAGGCGGCACTCTCATGCCCATTGGTGGTGCCAGTACGATTCCCGCCCCCGGCGCGATCTTGCTTGGCACCATCGGTGCGGGACTCGTTGGCTGGCTGCGGAGACGCAGAACACTGTAGTTGCTCGCGCCAGGGACTTGGCACTTCGGGGCTGCGTTCGACAAGAGCGCAGCCCTGGAAGGTCACGGACGCCGAGGGCAACGTGACGACCACGCCCTACTACCCGGACGGCAAGGTCTGGAAGGTGATCGACGCCAAGGGCAATGTGGCCCAATACGAGTACAACGGCTTCATGGCTCTGGCCAGGACCACCTACCCCGACGACACCTACGAAGAGCTGACCTATGACGAGTACCGGCGTGTCATCGAAACGCGGGGCCGGTCCGGCCAGACGATCAGTCTGACCTACGACGGCCTCAACCGCGTCAGCACCAAGACCGTCCGAGACCCCAACTTCGTGCTCGCCAACACGATCACCTACCAGTACGACCTGCTGGGCCGGCTGTACAAGGTAACCGACAATACCGGCACGACCTCCTCGAAGGGGCGAGAAATCTCTTCCTGAGACCATACCCCTTGACGCCGGGCGAAAAACACGGTAAGCAAAGCCCCTTGCAGATGCTGTGGGCATCTTGCTTTGCCTAGTTTTTCAGGGATTGAGCTTGTCTATGACAGACCAGAAACTCACGATGCCGGTTTGCCGGCCGTCGATCGCCTACTTTTCCATGGAGATCGGCCTTCGGTCCGACATGCCCACGTACAGCGGCGGATTAGGTATCCTGGCGGGTGATACGATTCAAGCCGCGGCCGACATGGGGGCGCCAATGGTGGCCGTGACGATGCTGGCCCGCCAAGGGTACTTTCATCAGGAATTGGATGCCGCCGGTGCTCAGATCGAGAAGCCCGACGTATGGGACGTTGCGGAGCACTTGAGAGAACTCGAGGCGAAGGTCACGGTGGTCATCGAGAAGAGAAAAGTCCAGGTGCGGGCCTGGCAGTACGACGTCGTGGGCATGACCGGCTTCACCGTGCCGGTGCTGTTCCTCGACACCGACCTGCCCGTCAATGATGACAAGGATCGGGAGCTGAGTCACTACCTCTATGGCGGCGACAAACGCTATCGGCTCTGCCAGGAGTACGTGCTCGGCGTGGGCGGCGTCCGGATGCTGCGAACGCTCGGATACGACCAGATCGACCGCTTCCACATGAATGAGGGACACGCCGCCTTTTTGATCTTGCAATTGTTCGATGAGGAGCTCGGCCGCTCGGGCGGCAGGAAGATCAAGCCTGAGCACATCGAGAGCGTGCGAAGAAAGTGCGTCTTCACGACCCATACCCCGGTGGCCGCCGGCCATGACCGATTCCCCATGGACTTGGTCCACAAGGTCATCGGGCGTCACAAGATCTGGGAGATCCAGAAGGAATTGACCGGCGATGGGGATACCCTGAACATGACCTACCTGGCGTTGAATTTCAGCCACTACGTCAACGGGGTCTCGCAGCAGCACGGGAGGGTCTCGCAGGAGATGTTCAGCGAGTACCGCATCGACGCGATCACCAACGGCGTCCACGCGGCGACGTGGACCTCGCCGCCGATCCAGAAGCTGCTGGACCGGTACATCCCCGCCTGGCGGGCCGACAACTTCAGCATCCGGTACGCGCTCGGCGTGCCGCCGGAGGAGCTCTGGGACGCGCACGCCAAGTGCAAGGCGAAGCTGATCCGCACGATTGCCTCCGAGCAAAAGGTGAGACTCGATCCGGAGGTCTTTACGATCGGTTTCGGCCGCCGCGCCACCGCCTACAAGCGGGCCGATCTGATCTTTCGGGACCTGGACCGGCTGGCGCAGATCGCCGCCGACGCCGGTCCCTTCCAGATCATCTTCGCCGGCAAGGCGCACCCGCAGGACGAGCCGGGCAAGAAGCTGATCCGCCAAATCTTCGAGGCCAAGAAGCACTTGGAGCCGACGGTGCGCATTGTCTATCTGCCCAACTACGACATCGACGTGGCCAAAATCATGATCCCCGGGGTCGATCTGTGGCTGAACACGCCGCAGCCGCCGCACGAGGCATCCGGGACCAGCGGCATGAAGGCCGCCCTCAATGGCATCCCCTCCCTGAGCATTCTCGACGGCTGGTGGATCGAGGGCTGCGTCGAGAACCTGACCGGCTGGGCCATCAACGACAAGAGCAAGACGCGTAAGGGCGGCAAGACCGACACGTCGGGCCGGGACGCGTCGGCGTTGTACGAGAAGCTGCAAAACGTCGTCATTCAACACCCAGCGAATGCTCCAGGAGTATTTGTTGAAGGCCTATGGACATCTTTTCGACCGCACTACTGCTGTTTCTGGTGATTGACCCAGTCGGGAATATCCCTGCGTTTCTGGTCATCCTCAAGGGCGTGCCGGAGGAAAGACACAGGCAGATCATTCTCCGGGAGTTGTGCATCGCGCTGGTGGCGCTGGTGCTCTTTCTCTTTTTGGGCCAGTTCATCCTCGCTGTCCTGCAAGTCTCGCAAGGTTCGCTCGGCGTGGCCGGCGGAATCATCCTGTTCCTGATCGCGGTGCGGATGATTTTCCCGGTTCCCAAGGGGATTTTCGGAGAAGAGGCGGAGGTGAGCGAGCCGTTCATCGTGCCTTTGGCCATTCCGCTGATCGCCGGTCCGGCGGCGATGGCCACCCTGATGCTGCTGATGGCCCGGGACCCTGCCGATTGGCCCCGGTGGCTCGCCGCTCTGCTGCTTGCCTGGTCCATCTCCGGCATCATTCTCCTGTCGGCGGACCAATTGGCCCGCCTGCTGGGCCGCAGAACGCTCACGGCGATCGAGCGGCTCATGGGATTGGTCCTGACGGCCGTGGCTGTGCAGATGTTCCTCGACGGCGTCGGTCAAGCCTATCGGGCGATCGTTCACGGTCCGTAGCACCGCCGTGCGAAGACTCGAAATCCGGAACGTGACCGTTACGTGGCGAATCCCCCGAAGATCTGTCGGGTGTACTCGGTGCTCTTCTTGAAAGCCTCGACCGCGTTCATGGTATTGGGAGACCCCGCTTCCACCGCCTGCTCCAGGACCAGCAGCGGCTTGACGCCGATCTTCAGCAGGCCGTCCGCCAGGCGCGGATAATCGATATCGCCCGGCCCGAAAGCCTCGGTCCAGACACCGTTTTGCGACTGGCGCAGGTGCAGCTCGGTGATGCGGGGACCGTAGAGCTTGACCACGTCGAACAGGGCCACCTGCGAGTTGCCCGAGCCGCGATAAATCCAGTGGGCGTCGAGACACAGAGTCATGTTGGCCGGGTCCGTGCCGATCATCATGTGATGAAACTCGCGAGCGGCATTGCGCAGCTCCATGTCGTGATTGTGATAGGCGAGGGTCAGGCCCATCTGCTTGAGCCTGGCGCCGAGCTTGTCCAATGCCGCCGCCTGAACCTGAAGTTGTTCATCGGTCTTATTCTCAGGTCCACCCCAGCGGATCGGGCTGGGATTGGTCACGATGATCCGCGTGCCGAAGGCCTTGGCCTTCGCCGCGGCAGCCAGGACCTCCTCGATGCTCTTATCCACTTGCGCGGCCTCGTGCAGCGTGCTGTTGACGTACAGCGACCGCATCTCAAGTCCGTGCTTCTTCAGCAGCGGCGTCATCTGCTCAATCTGCTGCAAGCCCCCCACGCCCGGCTCAAAGCCATCATTGCCGCTGGCCTTCACCTCCGCCAGCCCCGAATCGAGCAGCGTGTTGAAATCCTTCTTCTCTCTCGCATAGAAGGTCCCCCAGGGATACTGGTTGCACGCTACATGCAGCCTGCCTGAACTCGCCGCACTCAACACACCCGGCACAGCCGCCGCCAAGCCTGTCGCCAGCACCGTGTCTCTGAGAAACTCACGTCGAGAAGAAACCTGATTTGCCATCGTCCGACACTCCTCAATAGAAGACCTGCGGCTTGCTCCAATGGTGCTACCGTCTGACACTGCCCTCAGTATGAACCCCACAAGCCACGCAGGCAAGCTCAATCCGGTGTTGCACCCCGTCCGACTCCGACAGTCGCGCGGTTTGCTGCTTGCCTGGGCAGGCCCGGTGCTGTAGAATGTAGACTAGACTGAACAAGATGCCCATAAATGCTGGAGAACAAGATGGTTCAGACCATCCAAGCGGTTTTTGACGGCAAAGTGCTCCGGCCGGAAGACCCACTTACCCTTGAGCCGAATGCGCGAGTCCGAATCACTATCGAGACTCTGGAATCGCGCGAAGAGAAAGCGACATCATTTCTGGATATTGCCCGCTCGCTCAACTTGGAGGGCCCGCCCGATTGGGCGACGAACGTAGACGCCTATCTTCATGGGCGATGAGGTACTGAAACGGAGATCAATGAGATGGCTGGGAGAGAACCGAGAATTGCAGGGATCCCGTAGCAGGAGTGGGCTTACGCCGTTCAGAGCGTATGATCCTCCAGGGTTTCACAGCGACGGTCAGATGTCTTATGGAACCGTAGGGCACATGGATTAGACTGACGGAGTGAAACACGTGAATTGGAGTCTTCTAACAACTCTACTCACAACGACATTGATCGCGATTCTCGGGTGGATAGTCGTCCATAGACTCAACATAATCCGCGACCGCGCAAGCAGACACCGCGATCTGCGAACCCAATTCCTCATAGACGCATATCGAGCTCTGGAGAACTTCGCTGGCCGTCGACCACCCTACGACCGAGCGCACGTTCAGGACTTCGAACGCGCGATTGCCGATATTCAGTTGTTCGGCAACGAGCAGCAAGTTGAACGTCTTAGAGGAATCTTCGACGAGAAACGCAGAACCGGAGACGCTGATCTAAATCGGATCGTAAACGAGCTTCGGACGGAGCTCCGTGCGGAGTTGGGATTGCCACTGCTCCACGATAAAGTGACTTGGTTGAGAATCGACGAAAAGCTCAAGAAGTCAGTCTAATCGCAAGGCGTTGGGCCGAGAACCTGGGGTTGACTCTTGGCACTTGACAAAGTCCGTACGCTACATCATGTGTTGGCCCGGCAATGCGGTGCGAAAGAGGTTCCGGAGTGGCTGAGCCTGGAGTTGGTGTGCAAGTCAGGCCCCAACGGTTGAGGGTGCATGGAGGAGTTGCTGAAAAACCGGACGGATCGGCGGGTTCAGGTTTGGGTCCAGTCGTGCGATGAGATGATTGAGGAGTGAACACTCAGCCATGGGCGTTTCGATCCATTATCGTGGACGGTTGAATGATGTTGGCCAACTCGCCACGTTGTGCGGGGAGTTGGCTGACATTGCAGCCGCGATGGGGTGGGAGACTACGAGACTGGACGACGATTGGGAGCAGCCAGCCAACGCACGGTTGCGAGCCACGCCGACGGGTGCCCGGATTGACGGTCACTTGGGCCTGAAGGGGATTTGGATAGCACTGGGAGGCGGAGCGGAGTCGCTCCGCTTCTTTTTCGACCGCCAAGGCGATCTCCGGTGCCCCGTGAGCATGGTCTTGATCCTGGACGGGACCTTGAAACCGGAAGAGGCGTGGGTGTCTGTCAAGACCCAGTTTGCCTCTGCCGAGTTGCATGTCCGGATCGTTGGCTTGCTGAAGTACCTGAAGAAGCGGTACATAGCCGATCTGCAAGTCTCCGACGAGGGACAGTATTGGGAAACCGGCGACGTCCGAATCCTCCGGGAGAGAATGAATCTGATCGGTGAGAAGATCGAGCAGATCTCCGGCAAGCTGTCCTCGGCCCGTTTGGGCGATGTGTCGGGCCTGTCCGCCGACGAGATAGCGTCACGGATCGAACAACTGCTGCTGGGGGACGAGGGCAGGGACACCGAGTGAGAAGAGGAACGAGCGGGTTTCGTTGGAGGACTTGCTGATGCGATTGGGGATATTGGCTTTGTGGATCGGCCTTTTCTTTGCGGGCGCTATCAGCAGCAGATGTGCGGCACAAGAGGCCGTTGCTCTCAAGACGCCGCAGAAGCAGGTGGGCAGGTACGAGAAGCTGGAACTGCTCATCGATGTCGGTCGGCAGTACCACAGTCCTTTCGATCCGTGCGAGGTCGAGATCAATGTGCTGATCACCACTCCACGCGGTCGGTCGCTGGTGCTGCCGGCGTTCTTTGGGCAGGATTACGAGCGGCAGGACGTTCAGCAAGGCGGCAAAACCACGGCTTGGTACTACCCGCGTGGCACCGGGTCCTGGAAGGCACGATTCGCCCCGACGGAACTCGGCACGTATGCCGCCCGTGCGTCCTTGAGAGACCGACAGGGCGAGTTCGCCTCTGGGCCGGTGGCATTCACATGCGTTGCCTCGTCGCGCAGAGGATTCCTGCGGGCCGGCACGAAAGATCCGCGCTTCCTCGAATTCACCGAAGGGGAGCCATTCTTCGCCATCGGGCAGAACCTGGCCTTCATCGGCGAGGGCCAGTACATGACCCCAGTCAAGACCGAGCAAGTCCTCGGCAAGCTGGCGGCCAACGGCGCCAACTTCCTTCGCGTCTGGACCTGCTGCCAGGACTGGGCGCTGGCCATCGAGGCGCAAAAGAGCGCCTGGAGCCGTTCCTGGGCGAGAGAGTCGATCGTGGTCCCGATGCCGGGCCGTGACGGCGATTCGAACGCGCCCAAGTGCATCCGCATCAAAGGCGACACCACCGTATCGCCCTCGCACCCCATCGGCTTGCGGCCCAAGACGCGCTGTGTGTTTGCGGGCAGATTCAAGACGGATGGCTGCCAAGCCCTGCGGCTTCAGGTGGGCAACAATGACTGGCAAGTGCCTGTGTCTTCCGACTGGCAGACGTTCCGCAGGGAGTTCGTGACGGGTGACAATGAGCGATGGCTGGGCCGGGTCGCTTTCAGTTTGGTGGGGGCGGGCACGATCTGGCTTGATGCACTCTCTCTCAAAGAGGCCGAAGGTGGTGCGGAGCTGCTTTGGGAAGCCGATGTCAACCGGCCGACCCGAGGCTATTACAATCCGCTCGACTGCCTCATGCTGGATCAACTTGTCGAGGCCGCCGAGCAAAACGGGGTCTACTTGATGCTCTGCGCGATCACGCGTGATCTGTATATGAACAGACTGTCCAAGGTCGATAGCCCCGAGTACCGCTTGGCCACCGCGGACGCGAAGAAGTTCCTGCGATATGCCGTGGCACGCTGGAGCTATTCCACCAGCGTCGCGGCGTGGGAATACTGGAATGAGATGGACCCCGGCAAGCCCACGGACCGATTCTACGCCGATGTCGGCGATTATCTCGCGAAGACCGATCCCTACCACCATTTGCGGACCACGAGCACTTGGGCCCCTTCCGCGCGGGACTGCCGCCATCCACAGATCGACATCGCCCAAACGCATCACTACATGCGTCCTGACGACGATGATTTCAAGGACGAGGTCGAGTCCATCATCCGCCAAACGCGTTTCCTCCGCGAGAATGCCCCGGAGAAGCCCGCCCTGATCGGCGAGTTCGGCTTGGCGGACGCGAAATGGGGCCTGAGCGACTATATGAAACGGGACCGCGCGGGGGTGCATTTCCACAACTGCCTGTGGGCCTCGGCTTTCGCCGGCTGCTCGGGGACCGCGATGTTCTGGTGGTGGGAGCTTCTAGACCAGCAGGACGCCTACCGGCACTACAAACCGCTGGCGACCTTCCTGACCGGTTTCTCACCGGCCGGCTTGCGGCAGACGACCGCCACGACCTCTGAGCCGCGACTGCGTATCCTGGGACACCAAGCCAACGATCGTGCGTACTTGTGGCTCGCCGACCGCCAAGCCATCTGGTGGAACCTGGTCGTGGAGAAGCGCCAGCCGGAGCCAATCGACTCGGCGAAAATTACCATCGAGGGTCTCGACCCTCACAGCTATACCGTCCTGTGGTGGGACACGCATGAAGGCGAGTCCGTGAGCAGACAGACCGTCACGGCCGAGCAGGGCCGCCTTCAACTGGCGGTCCCGCCCTTCACTGGGGACCTCGCCTGCAAGATCACTCCCGCCTCCTCTGCGGAGTAATTATGAATGGACTTCTGCAAAATGGACATTGGGCCTATATTCTTGGGTTCCCAAACGCGATAGGATCGCGTTTGGGGGCCCTTCAAGGAAATCTGTTTCTCGATTTCCTTGAAGAATTGGCTTATCTTGCGCGCTATCCATCGGTTACTGTTTGGGAAGGAAAAATCGAAAGGCAGATTTTTCCTTCCCAAAGTAGGCCCAATGTCCATTTTGCAGAAGTCCAGCTATGACGAACGTGATTGCCATCCCGGTCCGAGACAACTTCACCTATCTGCACCCTTGCGGCGACGGCCGCGCGTTCGTCGTGGACCCCGGCGATGCTTCCGCGGTCATGCAGGCCCTCCAGCAGCACGGCCTCTCGCTGACCGCCATTGCTCTGACCCATCACCACTGGGACCACGTCGCCGGAGCGGCGGACCTCCAATCGCAAACCCGTTGCGAGGTGATCGGGGTCGGTCGCACGCTGGTTCCCGCACCCGATCGCGTCGTGGCTGATGACGACGTTTTCACGTTGGGAGAGGCGCCGTCCACGTCATCGCGACACCGGGGCACACGCGAGACTCGGTGTGCTACTACGTTGCCGCCCAAGGCGGCACGATCGGGACTATATACACAGGGGATACGCTCTTCGTGGGCGGCTGCGGCCGGCTGCTGGAAGGTGACGCTGTGACGATGTGGCAATCCTTACAGAGGCTCAGCGCCCTGCCCCCGGAAACGCTGGTCTACTGTGGCCATGACTACACGTTGGAGAACTACGAGTTTGCGGTCACAATCGACCCGGCCAACCGGCGCTTCCGGGAGCGCCTGGCGGAAGTGCAGAAGGCAATCGAGTACGGCCAATTGACCGTCCCTTCCACGATCGCGCAGGAGAAGGAGACGAACATCTTCCTCCAGGCGGGCAACGCACAGATCAAGGCCGTTCTTGACATGTCCGGCGCCCAACCCCATGAGGTCTTCGCACAATTGCGAAGCCGAAAGGACACATTTGCCTGATGTACGCACAAAGAGGCTTTGCCGTTTGTGCAAGATGATGAGGACTGCGGCACGCATACTCCTGATGCCGCTCGTTGGCGTCATGCTGATTGGCTGCACCACGAACTACGAAGCATCCCCGAGTTCGTTCACTCTGCCGGCGGATACGCAGCCGGCGGCCTTCGCCGCGCCAGACACGGCCGGCGCAGGTGACGCGCCGACCGCCCTGTTCATCGAATTTGTGGCAACGCCGCAGGATGTCGTCGAGCGGATGCTGAAGATGGCTCGGGCAACGAGGGGTGACGTGGTCTACGATCTGGGCTGCGGGGACGGGCGAATCGTCGTTACCGCCGCGCGGCGGTACGGATGCCGGGCCGTGGGATACGATCTGGACCCGCTGCGTGTGCAAGAGGCTCGCGAGAATGCGGCCAAGCACAGAGTCAGCCACTTGGTCACAATCGAACAGGAAGACGTCCTGCACAGCAACCTCCAGGGGGCCAGCATCGTGACCTTGTACCTTGGCCCAGAGATCAACGCGAGACTGATTCCTGAACTGAAGAAGCTGCGGCCCGGTTCGCGGATCGTCTCGCACGATTCCCCCATCGGCGATCTGCCACCGGACAAAGTCGTGGAAATGACGTCCCGCGAAGACGGCCGCAAACACACGATCTACTTGTGGACCTGCCCGCTGGCGCCGAAAGGCCGCTGAACAACGAGTTCTGAGCGGAATTCTGTTGACAGGACCGGAAACGTGTGCTACGATTCCGATGGTTGAATTCTCCTAAGTATCAGTCATAGTCCGTCATGCGTATGATTGGAAAGGGGCGAAGCATGTCAAGACGGAAACTGTTCCAAGTGTTTGTAGCAGCAGTAGTGGCTATCTGTATGCTGGCCCTTTCGGACCCTGTATCGGCCCAGAGACGAAATGACCAGGAATTTGATCGGGCCAGACAGACCCAAGTGCGGCATACCGATGAGCTGATGGCGCAGGATGGTGTTGTCGGCACGGCGGTCGGGCTGGATGAGAGCGGGAGGCACGCCATCCTTGTTCTGCTGGAAAGGCCGGGTGTGGCGGGTATTCCCACGGATCTGGAAGGCGTACCTGTCCGACCCCTTGTAACCGGCAAGATCTATGCTCGCGCGAAGCCGGCGGCGGTGCCGACCAGGTCCGGCAGAGATACGACACCGCCGGCGGTCCCATCGGGGTTGACCGCTAAAGCGATCAGCAGCAGCCAGATCAACTTGGTTTGGAAAGCCAGTAGCAACGCGTCCTATTACCGCGTGTACCGGAGCATGCTGCGCGACGATGGTACCCGCACGTCATACACGCGGATAGCCACCAACGTGAAATCGACTGCCTACTCCAGTACTGGCTTAACGTCTGGTACTATTTACTATTACGTTGTGACGGCCGTAGATAAATCTGGACACGAATCAGGCTATTCTAACGAAGCATCGGCCACGACGCTCATGCCAGCGCGGTGGTGTGTGCGGCCGGTTCCCATCGGGGTCTCGACCGGCCATCCACTCATCACTGCCGGGACCATTGGTTGTCGGGTCATAGACGCCTCCGGTAAGGTCTATGCCCTGAGCAATAACCACGTATATGCCAACGAGAATAACGCTCACATGGGCGATAACGTTCTGCAGCCTGGCGTCTATGACGGCGGCGTGGATCCGCGCGACGCCATCGGTACTCTCTCCGCTCTCACGTGGATCGATTTCTCTGGTGGCCCCAACACGACTGATGCGGCTATCGCCCTGTGCCTGACAACGCCCGCCGGCACCCCTATGGTCGGTACAGGCACCCCTACAGGTGGATACGGTATTCCCAAATCAGGATTCGGCGTTGCGGCAAGCGTAGGCATGGCTGTCCAAAAATACGGACGGACGAGTTCTCTGACGAAGGGAACCATCACCGGAACCAACGTCACCGTCACGGTCGGCTATTCTTCCGGTACGGCCCTGTTCGTAAACCAAATCATCGTACAATCCCGGTCAGCGTTCATCAAGGGCGGTGACTCCGGCTCGCTACTGGTGACATATCCAGGAAAGGAGCCGGTCGGATTGCTTTTTGCCGGCAACGGCAGCGGAACCTACGCCGTAGCGAACAACATCGGGGACGTGCTGACCGCTTTTGACTCTCTTGGGTACCCGGTCTGGATTGACGGTGAGCAGTAACCGCACGAAGCCGCAAGTTGGCAACCGGAGCGGGGCAGAGAGTGGACTCGTGCCCAGACAAGGACTCATCGTCGTGTCGAGCCTGCTGCTGGTGCTGAGCAGCTTGAACTGCCGACGGGTTGATATTGTCGCGCCGCAAAAGGGCACCGCGATGCCTACGAAGACGATTGAGCAGGCGCAGCAAGACCACACGGACGCCTGGATGGTGATTCCCGGCGTGGTCGGCACGGGTATCGGGCAGAACAAAGGCAAGCCGTGCATCCTGATTCTGACGGCCTCGAACACAGAACGGGTCAGACAGAAGATTCCCTCGACCGTCGAAGGCTATCCGGTCGTCGTGCAGTATATCGGAGAGGTTCGCGCGCTCGACAAGTAGATCGTAGCGTGGGCTATGCCGACCCTATGCGTGAGAACTGGCCGGCGGAGACAGGAATCCAGCCAAGTCGTGGCCTTCCTGGACCCCTGCCTTCGCACGGGTGACAGAGGGCAAGAACGTGCCGTACATTGTGTTAGACGCTCTTAGTTCTTCCCGTTCCCTCCGTCCAACTCCGCACATTCGTTCATCCTAGCCCGACGCGAGCGCGTGCGCTTCGCTTGAAGGAGCCCTGCTACTCGGCCCTTCTGTTGAAGTTTACCCATTTGGCGGACAGGCCGGCGCATTTGTATTGTGAGCCGTTCTTTCATAGGATTTGCAGAGGGGTAGGCAATGTCTTCCCCCGTCAGGGGTATATGGAGCTGGTGATAGAGACGATCCTGGTGATGACCGGCACGATCGCCGTCGTCCGATTCCTCCACGTGAATTGTGCGGCGAGCATTCAGTGGGTTGCCGTCCCCGCCGTGCTGGTCACGGCCGCCCTGGTCCCGGCCTGGATTCGAAAGAGAGAATTCCCCCACTTCGGCCTGCGCGGCAGAAGCGTGGCGACCCCCGACGTGACAAGCCGCATTTCGGAACCTCTTCGCCTGCGATCGGAGAGTCTTCCAGCCCCCTGCCTGGTTGCGGGCACGGTTGGGGGCGTCTGCCTGTGCCTCCTGCCGGCCATCTTCTTGGGCCTGTGGGTGCTGACGCTGCTGCATTGGCCCGTGCCGCTGCGGCCGATTGTCCCGGAGCGGCAGGGCTGGTTGGCTTGGCTGCTGTATCAGTTCTTCTATGTGGCCGTTGCGGAAGAGGTGTTCTTTCGCGGATACGTCCAAGCGAACGCCATGCGGCTGCTCAGCCGGTATCGCCGATTGCCAAGGCTCGGGCCGCCGGGCATTGCGATCTTCATCTCGGCCGCTTGCTTTGCCTTGGCTCACGTCCTCGTCCAGGGTCAGATAACACCCGTTCTGACCTTTCTGCCGGGCCTTGTCCTGGCTTGGCTGTTCCTCCGGACGGGCTCGCTGCTGGCCCCCATCCTGTTTCACGGCCTGGCTAACGTCTCCTACGCCGTCATGGCCATGACCTTGGCGCCCTCCTGACAGCGAGGAAGCAGACTGCTGGGTCGCAAGCCTGTTCGCCGCCGGGCTGTCGGACCGCACGGCCGTCGGGATTCGCAGCCCCCAATTGGGCCGGCCGGCTCTGGCCATCCAAACCACGCAGCAGCCCGCCGTCCTCCGTGCACGCACCCCCGTTGCGAGCACGCGTCCGCCCCAGGTTTGTGGTCCTTTTCGACCCTCCGGAGCCCGCCAAAAATCTTGTGAGAATTTTTGCACAAAGGGTATTGCTTTTCGTAAAGGCGAGCATACGATGAGTCCGACATTTGGGACGGGTTCGGCGTCGGCCCGTTTGGACAGGAACCTTCAAGAAGCTCTTTAGAGGTAGACCAATGTGTGATTCATGTGGATGCACCCCCTGCAGTTCGTGCGGCGCACCCGTTGAGGATGGCGTCTGCTCTTCTTGCGGAGAGAAGCCCGGCAACTGCACGTGTGAGCCGCTCGACGAAGAGTTCGACTACGAAGAAGAAGAGGAGGAGGAGGAGATTGAGGACGACGAGGACGAAGACGAGGATGAGGACCTCGAAGATGACGACGAGGACGAAGAGCCTGACGAGGATGACGGCAAGGATTGGTGACAGGTAGTCCTAGACGCCTCTCGCCTGCTCTTTCAGATGTCTGTACCTACGTCAGCCGTATCGCGCTTGGGATACTGGGGCGGACAGCCGATCCTTCCGAGGTGGCGCTTCCGTTGGGTGAGGGAGAATTGTTGCCAAGCCGCACCGTGACGTACAAAATACCGTCGGTTGACCGTCTGTAGGTTTGCGCCGAATGATCGGCACGGGCGGGACGGCGAGCGTCAAAGAGCATCGTGTGATCGGATGAAAAAGGCCCCGCTCCTCCAGCGGGGCCTTCTGATTTCGGCCGTTTCTTTTCTTCCCCTGTCAGCAGGGCTTCACGTCCGTCGCCTCCTGGCCCTTGCGGCCCGGCGCCGCCGTGAACTCTACCGCCTGCCCGTCCTGAAGAGATTTGAACCCGTCTCCCGCGATCTTCGAGTGATGGACGAACAAATCCTCACCGCCATCGTCCGGAGTAATGAAGCCAAAACCCTTCTTCTCATTGAACCACTTCACAACACCTCTTGCCACGTCGTCTTCTCCTTGGACCCACCGGATCCATAGTGCGAATTCCCTCTATGGATTCTCAGGGGTATGCTCCGAGGGAGAAAAGCATACACCTTGACGTGGGTCATATCATATCCATCCGGCGTCACGATGTCAAGGGAATTCGCGCAGGGTCCTCACGCCGTCGCCCCACGGGAGGGGTGGCATCGTCAAGACTCCTTGCCACCGGATGGGTGCTTCCGGTAGAATCCCGGTTACGCGTGAGCATCGCGGGAGAAAAGTGGCTCGTGCATAAGGATTGACCTCATGAGACATCGCGTGGGAAGTCTCGGCGTCGTGCTCTGGATCGTTCTGACGGGGGTGTGGGCCGCGTGGGCCGCCGAGCGAACCGGGTCCCAGACCCTTTTCGATTTCGGACCGGGTTTCGACGCCGGCGCCGTTGCAGCTACCGACGCGAGAGCGGTCGTTACAGGGAGCGGCACGCTGCGCGTTGAGGCGGGCCACGCGGCCCCCTGGCCCGGCGTGACCTTGAAGGCGTCGAACGGCCGGTGGGACCTGTCGCCCTACGAACGCATCGAGATGAATGTCACAAACCGAGGCAAAGACAAAGTGACCGTGCACTGCCGCGTGGACAATCCCGGGGCGGACGGAAAAAGCCACTGTATCACGGACCACGTCGAGATCGATCCCGGCGCTACGAGAACACTGGTTGTTCCCATCTTCCCTGTGCCTTGGAAGCTCGACAAGCCGCTGGAGCTTGTCGGCATGCGGGGGTTCCCGGTCCACGAGGGCCAGATCGACACGGCCGACGTGACAGCCTTGGTCCTGTTCGTAGACCACCCGAAAACCGACTGCATGTTCGAAGTCGACGACATTCGTGCCGGCGGCAGCGTCCAGGTCCTCGACGCCTCCCAGTTCCTGCCTTTCATCGACGAATTCGGTCAATACAGCCACAAAGACTGGCCGGGCAAGACGCATTCCGCCGAGGAACTGACCGCCCAGAAGCTCGCCGACGAAGAAGACCTGAAGGCCCACGCCAAACCGAGGAACTGGAACAAGTACGGCGGCTGGGCGGATGGCCCCAGGCTCAAAGCGACGGGCTTCTTCCGCGTGCAGAAACACAAGGGCAAATGGTGGCTCGTGGACCCGACGGGCAAGCTGTTCTGGTCCCACGGAATCGATTGCGTTCGCGCGGCCAACGCAACCCCGATCACCAATCGCGAGCGGTACTTCGCCAGTCTGCCGGACAAAGACTCGCCGTTCGGACCGTTCTACGGCGAAGCGGGCTGGGCCCCCCAGGGTTACTACCGGGACCATTCGCCGTACCGAACCTATGATTTCACCCGCGCCAACCTGTTCCGCAAATACGGCGCGGACTTCGATGAGACCTTCGGCGACGTCACGCACCGCCGGTGCGAAAGCTGGGGGATCAATACGATCGCGAACTGGTCCGATGAGCAGATCTACCTGTCAAGGCAAACGCCCTACACCGCCACGCTTTCGTTCGAGTCGAGGAAACTGGAGGGGTCGGAAGGCTACTGGGGCAAATTCTACGATGTCTTCGATCCCAGCTTCGAAGGGAACCTGCGCAAACGGCTCGAACGGGAGAGAGGGCAAGCGGCCGACGACCCGTGGTGCATCGGCTATTTCGTTCACAATGAGCTGGCGTGGGGCGATGACGTCTCGCTCGCCGTGGCCACGCTGATCTCGCCCGCCAATCAGGCCGCCAAGGCCGTCTTCGTCGAGGACCTGAAGATCAAGTATGAGGTGATCGGGGACCTCAATCAAGCCTGGGGCGCCAACTACGAATCGTGGGATGCCCTGCTGCAAAGCCAAAAGGCTCCGGATCAGGAGAAGGCTCGGCCTGATCTCGAGGAGTTCTACACGAAGACCGCCGAGACCTACTTCAGCACAATTCGCCGGGAGCTCAAACGAGTCGCCCCCAATCAACTCTATCTGGGCTGCCGATTCGCGTGGGTCAACGCCCGGGCCGCCCGGGCCGCCACCAAGTTCTGCGACGTGGTCAGCTACAATCGCTACACCTACAGCGTCCAGGATGCAAAGCTGCCGGGCGGAATCGACATGCCGGTCGTCATCGGCGAATTTCATTTCGGCGCCCTCGATCGCGGCATGTTTCACACGGGCCTGCGCCGAACAGAGAATCAGAAGGATCGGGCGGACAAGTACGCCGACTATGTGCACAGCGCCCTGCGAAATCCCTATATCGTGGGGACGCACTGGTTCCAGTATCTGGACCAGCCCACGACCGGCCGGGGTGACGGCGAGAACTACCAGATCGGATTCGTCGATATCTGCGACCGGCCCTATCCGCAGATCGTCCAAGCCGCTCGCGACCTCGGCAGTTCGATGTACGAATATCGCTTCGGTCCGTAGGGGCGGGCCCCCGTGCCTGCCCTATTACCTGGGGCAACCACAGGGGGTTGCCCCTACCTGGCGGCGGCTCGGTACTTCTTGACAGAGTCCACCGGTCGGTAGTTTTACTCGGCCTGCCTCCGGCAGCCGGATGCGTCAAATTGACCGTGCCGATTTTGCCTGCTATACTACGCGGGCTTTTTCAAGGAGTTGCCAATGGAATCCGAGCAGAACGATCAACCACAGTCCTCTTCCTTTGACGGGCGACGGCCCAGCCCGCAGGAGCGGCCGGCCGGACCACCGCCCGGCTTTTCGCCGTACCCGGTCTATCAGGCGCCTCCTCCCCGCCGGTTCAGCGGCTGGAGACTTCTCTGGCGTATGCTGTTTGGATTGTCCGTGCTGGTGAATATCGGGTTGTTTCTCCTGTTGATTTCCGCCATCGTCATGATCGCCACGGGCGGAGGCGGGGTCTATAAGACCGTCCTTCGCGAAGGCCCCCGGGACAGCAGGATCGCCGTGATCAACCTCAGCGGAATCATCGATGGTGGGCAGGCCGAGGAGGTCTATCGCCAGATCGAAGCCGCCCGGCACGACGGGGCCGTCAAGGGCATCATCGTCCGCGTCGATTCGCCCGGAGGCACGATTTCCGCCAGCGACCGCATCTACCGGGGGATTATGGATTATCGCAAAGAGAAGGGCCTGCCGGCCGTGGCATTCATGCAGGGCATGGCCGCTTCCGGCGGCTATTATGCCTCCGTCGCGTGCGAGAAGATCGTCGCCGAGCCGACCACCATCACAGGCTCCATCGGCGTGGTCATGGTCCATTTCGTGTTCCAAAACCTGCTCGAAGACAAGCTGGGCATCCAGCCGGTCTTTCTAACGATGGGCGAGAAGAAGGATTGGCCCAGCTCCTTCCGAAAACCGACGCAGGAAGAGTTGGCCTACGTTCACGAGCGTCTGCTCGATCCGGCCTACAAACGGTTTGTGGACGTGGTGAAGGAAGGCCGCCAGGACGTCCTCTCGTCGAAGGAGGTCGAGAAGCTCGCCGACGGCAGCATTTTCGCCGCGGACCGAGCGCTGGAGGTGAAACTCATCGACAAGATCGGGTATCTGGACGAAGCGATTGCGGCGGTCAAGGCGTTGGCCGGGATTGAGGCCGCCCAGGTGGTGGAGTATCGCCGGCCCTTCTCTCTCATGGGTCTTCTGAGCGCCAAGAGCGGACCGATCCCCAAGCTGGATCGTAAGACGCTATTCGAGTTCGGCATCCCGCAGGTCCTGTACCTCTGGAGTGCCTATTAGAGGGTGGGAACATGAAGCGATCACTTGATGGCACCACGCGATGGATCTTGGCCGCAACGGGTTTGGTTGTTGTACTGATAAGTGCAACAGCTTTGGCAGGATCGGCCCAGGCTGGTTCAAAAATGGGGCCGATCGTCGTCAGTCCGGATGGCAAGAGCTTCATCGAGCAGCCCTCCGGCCAGCGCTACACGCCGTTCGGCGTGAACTACTACGACCCGAACACGGGCTGGGCGCCCAAGATCTGGCGTCGGTTCGATCCCAATCAGGTGACGCGACACTTCGAGGTCATGCACGATCTTGGCGTCAACTGCGCCAGGGTCTTTCTGGCCGCGGCCGCGTTCCAGCCCGATGTCAACACGATTGACGAGCGAGCCTTGGCGAGGCTCGACGCATTCATCCGCATCGCACGGCAACACGGTATCCGGCTGATCCTGACCGGGCCGGACCACTGGGAAGGCAGCCCAGACTACTGGAAGCCGGATCGATTTGCCGGCGAGCAGGCCCTCAAGGCGTTGGACAACTTCTGGCGAATCGTCGGTCAACGATATCGCGGCGAGCCGGCGATCTTCGCCTGGGACCTGCTCAATGAGCCGCATATGCCGTGGTTCACGGAGACGTGGCGGCCGATGTGGAACCAATGGCTCCAGGCGAAGCACGGAACTTGGGAGAAACTCAAGGCCGCTTGGGCGAGCGAGATCAAGGAGGGCGAATCCTGGGGCAGCGTCGCCGTGGCCCAGAACAAGGCGAGCAAAGGCAATCCCCGCCTGCTCGATTGGCAACTGTTCCGGGAGCATCTGGCGGATGAGTGGGTCCGGCGGCAGGTGGAGGTGATCCGGCAGGCCGACCCGACCCATCTTGTGACCGTCGGCTACATTCAGTGGTCTTATCCCCTGGTGCGAGGCGGCGATCCGAGCGTGTACGCCGCCTTCAATCCGCAGCGGCAATCGCGATGGCTCGACTTCCTCTGCATCCACTTCTACCCCCTCCTGGGCCAGCCGCTCGAATCGAAGGAAGCCTGGGACAGGAACCTGACCTATCTCCAAAGCGCCTTGGCCTACTGCCATGTCGGCAAGCCGGTGGTCCTCGAAGAATTCGGCTGGTACGGCGGCGGCGCCCCTCGCGGACAGCCCTCGTTGACCGAGGACGAGCAGGACCGCTGGATCGTGGCGGAGATCGAGGCAACCCGGCGTCTATCCGACGGCTGGCTCTCCTGGCCCTTCGCGGACACCCCCACGTCCACCGACATGAGCATGTATGGTGGTTTGGTGAGGCCCGACCTGACCCGCAAGCCCTGGGCCAAGAGCTTCACGAAGTACGCCTCCAATCTCACCACCCTGCCGCAGCCAACGCAGGAACTGCTGCCCGTATTCGATGTCCCGGCGTCCCTGACCATGCCCGCCGACGACCTGAAACCCACGCACGATAAATACAGCCAAGCCGTCCAAGCGGCAATCGGCCGCGTCCAATAGACTTCATGATGCATGCCAAGTCGCTTGGACACGATGCGGCCGGTGTCACAAGAAGCGGGTGCAACGCAGTCTGTCATCCTGAGCGACAGCGAAGGATCTGGGCTGCGACGGAGATACACTCTTCGCATACGACGCAAGTTCCCCTTCGCAGGCCAGATGCTTCACTCCGTTCAGCATGACAAGGGCCAAGCGTACACGATCACGAGGACTCACCAAACAGGGTCAGAGGCGAGGTGCGGGTGATGCGGACTTGGGTAAGCCGGCCTGCCAAGGAGACAGGGCCATTGAAGACCACGATGTGGTCGGTCGAGGTGCGGCTCACCAGTTGCGGATGATCGTCGCTACCCGTCGGATTGACATGCGCCTTCTTGCTCGGGCCTTCGACCAGGACCATGACTTGCCGCCCGAGGAAAGCCTGGTTCAACTCGCCGCTGATTTGTTCCTGGACCGCCAGCAACTCAACGATTCGCCGCTGTTTGACCTCGTCCGGGATCGAGTCGGCCAGATGTTTGTCGGCGGTCGTGCCCGGACGGGGTGAATACTTGAAGACGAAGCAGTTCTTGTACCGGACCTTGCGGGTCAGATCGACCGTCGCCTGAAAATCGTCCTCGGTTTCGCCCGGGAAACCGACGATGAAGTCCCCCGCCACGGCGATGTCCGGCACAACCGTTCGGGCTTTCTCGATCAACTCCAGGTAGTGTGCCGCTGTGTAGTGGCGGTTCATCGCCTTCAAAATCTGGTCCGACCCACTCTGGGCGGGCATGTGCAGGTACCGGCAGACCTTGGGAGAGTCCGCCATCACTTGAAGAATCTCCTCGTAGAATTCGTCCGCCGGATAGCTCGTCACGAACCGGACCCACTCGATCCCGGCCACACGCGGAGCCATGTCGAGCAGGTCCGCCAGGCAATAGGTCTGCTCGCCCTTTCGGTACTTGTAGGAGTTCACCGTCTGGCCCAGGAGCGTCACCTGCTTAATGCCCTCATCAGCCAGTCTCTTCACTTGTTCCAGAACGGCCTCCGGTGGCCGGCATGCCTCCGGCCCGCGGACATACGGGACGACACAGTAGGTGCAGAAGTAATTGCAGCCCCGCATCACGCGAACGAAGGCTTGGCCCGGGATCTGACCGTCGCGGCTGCTGTGCTCCAATTCGAAGCTGTCGAGTGAGCCATCTCCCGGTTGAACCGGCTGCCGGATCTTCTCCGTCACGGCGACCTGCTTGGCATTCTGTGCCAGGGCTTGGCAGATCAGATCGGCGATCTGTGGAATCTGGGCCGGCCCGCATACGATATTGACGGCCCCGTGCTCCAGGAGCTTCTCGCCAAGGCGCTGCGCCATGCAGCCGATGACGCCAACCACCAGGTCCGGCCGATGCTCCTTCAAGTGCTTCAGGTGGCCCAAATGCGAGAGGACGCGGTCTTCCGCATGCTGCCGCACCGAACAGGTGTTGATGAGCACGACGTCCGCTTCTTTCACGCCAACCGCCAGACGAAAGCCGGCATCCTGAAGCGCGGAGGCCACCAGGGCCGTATCCAGCTTGTTCATCTGGCAGCCGAAGCTCTCGATATAGACGGCAAAGGATTTCATATTTACTATTTACGACTTACGATTTACAATTCGACCCCAGTGATTCGAGATCACTTGGCGGAGGCGATGGCGCCCAGGCACAGAATACGTGTCCGCCGTCAAACCTCGAATAGTAATGCGTCAATCGTACATAGTAAATCGCGGCGTATGGTAAAACACCAGAAGACCATCGAGCAAATTGCAGGGCTGGCCGTCATCGGGGCGATTGCCTTGGGCTGTGGCTTGGTGCTGCGGCCGTTCATCTCGGCGATCCTGTGGGCGGCGATCCTGTGTTTCGCCACGTGGCCTTTGTATGAGTTGTTCCTGCGCTGGCTTCACGGCCGGCGCACCCTCGCGGCCGCCCTGACGACCCTGGTGCTCTCGCTCGTGCTCATTATCCCCTTCGTCGTCGTGGGCCTGACGTTCACGGACACCATCCGTTCGGGCCTCCAATGGCTCGACTCGAGGAAGGAGGCCGGCGTACCGGAGCCCCCCGCGTGGCTCCGGAGCGTACCCCTCGTCGGCGAACGAATCGCCGATTCCTGGTCGGCCTATGTGGAAGACGCCCAGTCCACCATCGAACAGTGGAAGCCGTGGTTGAAGGAGGCGGGCCGGTGGCTGCTGGGCCACAGCCTGGACCTCGCCAAGGGCTTTCTCCACCTCGTGTTGAGCGTGTTGATCGCGTTCTTCTTCTACCGGGACGGCGAGGGGCTCGTGGTACGTTTACGCGAGGGCTTCCAGCGGATCAACGGCGACACCGCCCAACGCATGATCGAGGTCGTCAAGACGACGGTGCAGAGCGTGGTTTACGGAGTGATCGGCACGGCGTTGGCACAAGGGATTGTGTCCGGGATCGGCTTCGTCGTGGCCGGAGCGCCGGCACCCATGCTGCTGGCGCTGCTGACCTTCTTTCTGAGCTTTCTGCCCTTTGGCCCGCCCATCGTCTGGATCGGTGCGTCGCTCTGGCTGTTCGCGATGGGGCAAACCGGCTGGGGGATCTTCATGGCCGCCTACGGGCTGCTCGTGATCAGCCTTGTGGACAATGTCATCAAGCCCCTGATCATCAGTCGCGGCTCCAAGCTGTCCTTTATCGTGATGTTCATGGGCGTGCTCGGAGGCGTGGCCGCGTTCGGGTTCATCGGCATCTTCATCGGCCCGACGCTGCTGGCCGTGGGCTTTAGCCTGGCACAGGAAATCCTCGAGCAACGCCGCAACGTCTCGGCGGCAGTACTCGCGAGAATACCCGAGAGCACCCAGTCCACGGCACCCGCAATTGACAACACGACCTCCAAGTAATAAGGCCCATTGGTCCCGAATCCACCATCTGAAATCCGCAATCCCCACTGGAATCAACGTACCGTATTTGCCGCCACGGAACGGTTCAATACGCGTTGCATATCCTTGAGCCGGTTCACTTCGTCGAAGCCGAGACGGATAATGGGAAAGGCAGTCTTGTTGTGCATGAGCGGCTCATCGAGATCGACCCACCGCCGACAAGCTTCGCCATCCGGCGTCCCCGGGATCGGCGAGAAATCCGCCAGCATCCCGCGAATGCCAAGGCGGTGCACGAAGCGCATGGAGGTTTCGAGCTCCTGGATATCGCTATTGGGGTGGCCGACGATCTGGTAGGCCGTGATGTCCACGGGATTGACCCCCGCCGAGAGCAGGTGGTCCACGGCCCGGGCAAGCTCGTCGGAGAACACCTTGCCGCCGGTGCCCTGCTGCCACTGTCGCGAGGCGCTCTCGAAGCCAAGATAGAACGTCTTGAAGCCGGCCCGGACCATCAGGTCCGCCAGCTCGGCGGTCAGGAAACGGGCGTTCAGCGCGTTCGGTGTGTGCAGGTTGACGTGGACGCCCCGTCGAAGGACCTCCATCAGGAAGGGAACGAGGACCGTATCCGCGTCAAACAGCAGCGCATCGTCGTAGAAGGCGACGTTCTCCGCGCCCCGCCCGGCCAATAGCTCCAATTCGGCCAGCGACCGCTCCAAAGGCCGGGGCTGAAAGCCACGGTAAACCCGGGGCACCGAGCAATAGCTGCACCGGAACGGGCAGCCGTCGGTGAGCTTGATCGCCCCGACACGCAACCGCTCGTAGGCTTCCCACAGGGCAGGCTGGCCGGCATCGGGCGTCATCTCCAGGAACTGCCACAGCGGCCCCAGATCGGAGCCGACGACGACAAGATCGGCGCCGAGACCGCGTGCATGATCGGTACAGAGCGTCGCATAGTTGCCGCCGAGCACGATCTTGGCATCCGGCCACGCCAGGCGGACATCCTCAATGACCTCCCGGACGCCGGGATACCAGTAGGTCATCATGGTCTGGACCAGGACGTAATCGAACGGCCCTCGCTCCCGGAGGCAGTCCGTGAACACCGTGCGAGGCATGCCGAACCGCCGAAAGTACCTCGGAATGCTCTTCAAAGGGCCGGGCGACTCGATCTGCTCGCAAGGGAAGCGGCCGCGGCCCCACCGATCGAATTGCGGATTGCGGGAACATCCTGGGACTAATCCGCAATCCGAAATCCGCAATCCGCAATCGCTCCGCCGCTGCTCCAGATAGTCGAAGAGCAGAAACTCCGCCTGCCCCCGCAACCGCCCCGCCACACTCAACAGCCCGTAAGGCTTGAGCCAGAAGTCGTAGGCCGCGAAGTCATAGATCGGCGGATTGACCAACAGCATTCTTGGTACCATGCTTTTGAAGCATAAGAACAAGTCCGCCCTGTTGTCAATGTCCGCCCCCCGGCGTGCGCGAGTGACCTTTGTGGCGACTACGCTCCCGTCATGTCATCCTGAGCGCCAGCGAAGGATCTGCCCGCGGACATGTACGTGGTCTCGACGCGACGGCGGCCTCTCCTGCGATGCCCAGATGCTTCACTTCGTTCAGCATGACAAGGGGTCCCGGTCCCTTGACTCTCTTGCCACAAAATGCAGCCGCACGCCACCGGCGAATCCTTCAGAATGAACATTGATGATGTGCAGGCCGCCGCGTAGAATGGTAGCGACATCTGCAATGCCGTTGAAAGGTTCTACTATGGCTCCTCGCAAAGAGAACTCAATGTCAACTTGGAGGTCCCGCGTGCTCGGCGGCACGATCATCAACGTCATCACGGGCCTCATCTTCTTCGGCCTGATCGGATTCGGCGTCTACTGGGTCATCAAGCAGACGGGCCAGGCCAGCGACCAGTATATGACCGCCATGGTCAACACGAAGAAGAAGGCCACGACCCTCGCTTGCGAGATGAACCTGCGTTCCATCTACCAGACCCTCCAGACCTACGCGATCAGCAACGAGAGCTTCCCGGCCAGCCAGCAGGAATTGGTCACTTTCGCCGGCTACGGCTCCAAGCTCTTCCACTGTCCCGACCCGAACGGCGGCGAGTACATCTACCTGCCCGGCCATCGCCCCGACGACGCCGCCCCGGCCGTATTGGTTTACGAATCGAAACCCGTCCACAATGGCAAGTGCAACGCGGTATTCTCCGACGGCCAGATCGTCCCGCTTACGCCGGAGGAGCTCAAGCAAGCCCTCGAAGGCCCCCAAGCCCGACGCCCGTAGGCCGACCCGCCCCACCCGCCTGGGGGGCAAAGCCGACGATCCCGCGCCATGCGCCGTCCCTCCCACAAACTCAGGGTAGGCTCATGGTCTCGCGCCGAGTTCCTTGTCGGCTTGTTCCTGCTTCTTGTATTCGGTCATCGCGTCCAGGCTATCCCGGTCCGCCAGTACGCGGGGCGTGATGAAGAGCAGAAGATTCGTCTTTTGTGTATTTACTTTGGTTGCCCGAAAGAGGACCCCGATGAGTGGCAAATCGCCCAGGAGCGGCACCTTCTTCACCACCTTGTCCTTGTCGTCGCGCATGAGGCCCCCGATCACCACGGTCGCACCGCTCATGATGGAGATGGTTGTCTTGGCTTTTCGCTGTGCCGTCGTAGGGGTCTCACTCCCCAGACCGGTTGTGCCTTCGATGAGTTTGCTGAAGCTGGCTTCCACCTCCATACGAACCAAGCCCGTACCACTAACGTGTGGCCGCACCGTCAACTCGATGCCCACGTCTTTGAAAGCGAAGGTCCGTATCGCGGTGGGAGTCGCCGGGTCCAATTCGGTTACTCGCGATTGACTGACATAGGGCACATTGTCCGCGACGGTAATCTGTGCCTCCTGATGGTTCGAGGTCAACACGTGGGGAGTGGAGAGGATGTTCACCGCCGAGTTCTTCTCCAACGCCTTGAGAATGGCGCCGATCTGCGGGGCGCCGCTCGTTCCCTTCCACAGCCCGACACCAAGACCTTCGAGGTCACCCGAGGCGGCTTCTACCCTGGGACCGAGGTTGGTGGCTCCGAACCCCCGGACACTGTTGGCCGAAGCTTGGTCGAGGGTGGACCAATCGAATCCCAACTCGGACAGAACGCTGGTACTGGCCTCGACGATCTGGAACTCAATGAGCACCTGTTCTCTCACAATGTCGAGCTTGGTCACCATCTCTTCGACGAGCTTGTAGTCCTGGGGCTCGGCCACCACGATGAGCGAGTTGGTCCCTTCATCGGACGTGACGTGAAAAGGCTCGCGGTTGTCCGGACCGGCAGGCCCCGTAATCCGGCCCAAGGCCGTGGAGACGGCTTTCTCGACCTCCTTGGCCTGGGCGTGCTCCAAGGGCATCACGTGAATGTAGCCCGCTTCGACGGGCCGTTCGACATCGAGCTTGGCGATGAGCTCTTTGACCATATCTACGTCGCTCTGACGCCCCGCCACGATGACCGAGTTCGTGCGGTCATCGGCGACAAGTCTCGGCGCGTCGGGCAACGTCTGGGATGGCATCGGAGTCCGGCGTAGACGTGACTGTATCTGCCCACGCTGCATGATCTGCACAATCTGCCCGGAAAGGCTGTTCGCGGAAGCGTACTTCAAGCGCACGACCTCCATAATCTCTTGCGGCCCTGCCATATCCAACGCGGCAGCAATCCGGGCCACTCGATGCACGGACGAGGCGGTGTCCGTCACCACCACCGTGTTCGTCTCGGGGAAAGTCACGACCTGCCCGCCCGTTGAAATCAGAGACGACAGGGCAGTCCCGCATGGCACTTCCTTAAGCGTTTTCTCGTCTTGGCGAATCGCGTTTTTGGCTCAGACACGCAGGTTCAAACGCAACCGGCGACCTTACTGAATTTCGCATAATATAGTGACAGATTTTTCGCATAATATATTGACACCAGCGTTTCGTTCTCGTAGGCTGTCCGCATGGACAGAAAAGGACGAACACGAAGGGACTTCGACGAGTTGGAGAACCGCCGAAAGC
>JAPLMX010000174.1 GCA_026386805.1 Phycisphaerae bacterium
CATCTTACTGCCCACGCTCCGGGGACTCAAGCTCTATCCGAAGGCGGCTATCTCGCGAGGAAGCGGGGCCACGATGAGGGTGGCGAGCGGGGACGCTCGCCCTACTTCATGGCCCGAATTCGCCACCGAAAGCCAACCGTACGCCCAGCGGCCGGCGGCGTGGGCGGCGGAAAAGATTTGACTGTCCCGACACCTGCACTATAGAATTTTCTCACTCCGGATGATGTGAAAGGCCCTGTGGGCCGACTTGGGGAGGGGGGACCCCAAACGCGATGAATCGCGATTGGGAACCCAGTAGTGTTTTGCCGTTCCGTGCTGGAACTTGGAGGTCTTAATGGGCACAGACGTTATGCATCGCAGAAATAGATCCCGGCCGTGTATGTCGTCCCTTGTTTTCGTTCTGACGCTGTTGGCGCTGCCGCTGGCGGCGTTCGGCGAAGACGATCAGAGCATTGCGACGCTCCGCCGGATGGGCAAGGCGTTCGCTTCTATCGCCGAGAAGGCGTCGCCCGCCGTAGTGGGCATCCGGGCGACGAGAGTGGTCCGCGGCGATTCCAAGTCCCGGGAGTACTCCTATGGCGACCCCAACCCCTTCGGCGAGGACCTTTTCGATTACCTCCTTCGACGGCGTTCGCCGCGCCGGGACGAGCAGCCGGCGCCTAAGGAAAAAGAGGTGGCGCAAGGCTCCGGTTTCATCGTGGCGGTGGACGGCTTCATCCTGACCAACAATCACCTCGTCGGCGAGGCCCAGGAGATCGCCGTGCAGCTCGGCGACGGCCGCAAGTTCAGCGGCAAGATCGTGGGCACCGACCCGGAAACGGACGTGGCAGTCATCCGAATCGCCGCCGAGAACCTGCCCTATGTGGAACTGGCCAACTCGGACACGCTGGAGGTCGGCGAGTGGGTGATCGCGATTGGCAACCCGTTCGGGCTGAGCCATACCGTCACGGCCGGGATCGTCAGCGCCAAGGGCCGCAACCAGATGGGCGTGGCGAACTACGAGGACTTCATCCAGACCGACGCCGCGATCAACTTCGGCAACTCCGGCGGGCCTCTGCTGAATCTCGACGGCAAGGCTGTGGGGATCAACACCGCGATCATCGGCCCCGGCGGCAACATCGGCATTGGCCTGGCCATCCCCATCACTATGGCCAAGATGGTCTATGAACAGTTGAAAGACGGCGGCAAGGTCGTGCGCGGCTACCTCGGCGTCGAGATCGACAACCTCGAGGCTGGCATGGGCGAGTTCTTCGGGGCCCAGAACGGCAGGGGGGCGGTCGTTATGAGGGTGCTGGAGGACTCGGCGGCGGCCAAGGCCGGCCTCAAGACCGACGACATCATCGTGGAGCTGCAGGGCGAGCCGGTCGCGACCGCCAACGATCTGATGAATCGCGTGGCGATGTACAAGCCCGGCAGCAAGATCGATGTCGTGGTCCTGAGAGACGGCAAGCGCAAGACCATTACGATTACGCTGGACAAGCGGCCGCAGGAAGCGGCGGAGGCCACCGGGGGCAGAGCCAAGACGGGAGGCCTGTTGGGCATGTCGGTCCGGACGCTGACCCGGCAGCTTGCCACGCAACTGGGGTATGAGGGGCTCTCGGGCGTCGTTGTGGACGAGGTCGAAGCGGGGTCTTTGGCCGATGAGTATGGCATCGAGCCTGAGATGCTGATCCTGGAGGTAAACCGCGAGCCGGTACGGAACGTCAAGCAATACAACGAGGCGATAGCCAAGGCGAAACAGAAGGGCAAAGTCCTCCTGCGGGTCCGAAGCGAGGACTGGACGAAGTTCATTCTGATCCCGCTGCCGCCGAAGTGATGCGGCCCGCAGCTGCGTAGCCCCATCCATTGGTTGCATCTATCACAGCCCCGCCTTTGACGGGGCTGTTTCTTATGGGGGCCAGTGCACCACCCATCCTGTCAGACGACTCCGCGTTGGCCCGGCTTGGTTGGGCCGATTGCGTTGCACGGGGGGGCGTGCCGCCGTATACTCTCACGCGCCATGTTCGAGAAGATACTGTCTTTCTACACCCGCTGCTTCGCCCTGTGGGTCATCCTCGCCGGTCTGGCAGCGTACATCTGGCCGGCGCCGCTGGCCTCGTTGGATCGCCGGTCGGTGAATTGTGTGTTCGCCTTGACGATGTTCGGAATCGGCGCCGTCTTGCAGGCGGATGATTTTCGGCGCATCCTGCATCGTCCGGGCATCGTCGTGATTGGCACGATCACCCAATACAGCCTGATGCCCCTGGTGGCCTACGCCATCGCCGACGTATTCAACCTCGATCCGCAGACTGCGGTCGGCCTGATTCTGACGGCGTCTGCTCCAGGCGCCATGTCCAGCAGCGTTGTCAGCTACATCGCCAAGGCCGATCTGGCCTATTCGGTCTCCCTCACGACGGTTTCCACCCTGCTGGCCCCGCTGGCGACGCCCGGCCTGACGTATCTCCTGGCCAGTTCAAGGCTCGAAGTGCCGGCCCGGGATATGCTGGTCGAGGTGGTGCTGCTGGTGATCGTGCCGCTATTCATCGGCTTCGCGGTCCGGCATTTCTTTGCCAAGAGGGTCGAGAGGATCTCTGCGATCTTTCCGGCCATTTCCGTGACTTTCATCGTGCTGGTCTGCGCCCGCACGATTGCCGCCAACCGGGACAGCCTGCTCGGCATGACCGGGATGCTGGTGGCTATCGGCCTGCTGATGAACGTCCTCGGGCTGGTCGGGGGCTATCTGATCGCATGGATTTCTCGCATGGATGTGCCCCAGAGGCGGTCCCTGGCGATCGAGGGCGGCATGCAGAACGCCGGCCTTGGGGCGGTCCTGGCGTCGGAGCACTTCAGCGACAAAGCGGCCATGCCCGCCGCAATTTTTGTCTTCGTCTGTATCATCACGGCGTCCCTCTTGGCAGCCTACTGGCAACGAACCGGCCGGAGATCGGTCGTGCCGCAAGCAGCGGAATAAATACGAAATCCTCGCGAGTGCCTCTTGCATTCGGCCGATAAAAGCACTATACTTATAGGTTCTATCAATTCCGGTGAATCCCCTGGGCTGCCTCGGTTGGCGGTCCATCAATAGGCCGGAGCTTTGTGAGGAGTTTTCGAGCATGGGTTGTAGCGTGGCAGTGGCGGGCGTGACCGGCGCCGTCGGTCAGGAGTTCTTGAGCATCATCGAAGAGCGGAACTTTCCATTTACGTCGCTCAAGGTGCTGGCGAGCACCCGTTCTGCGGGCAAGAAGATCCCTTTCATGGGCAAGGAATACGTCGTTGAGCAAATGACCACGGATAGCTTCAAGGACATCGATATCGCCCTGTTCAGCGCGGGCGCCTCGCGCAGCCGGGAGTTTGCTCCGGCGGCGGTGAAGGCGGGGGCCGTTGTCGTGGACAACTCCTCGGCCTATCGTATGGACCCCCAGGTCCCGCTCGTTGTGCCCGAAATCAACCCGCAGAAGATCAAAGAGCACAAAGGCATCATCGCGAATCCGAACTGCTCGACGATCATCGGGATTGTGCCGGTCTGGCCGCTGCACAAAATCAATCCGGTCAAGAGGATGGTCGTGAGCACGTACCAGGCCGCCAGCGGGGCGGGAATGTCCGCCATGCTGGAGTTGGAGAACCAGGCGAGGGAGATTCTCGCCGGCAAGCCGGCGACGCGGAACATCTTCCCACACCAGATCGCGTTCAACTGCTTCAGCCACAACTCGCTGCTGGGCCCGAACGGGTACAACGAGGAAGAGACGAAGATGGTCAAGGAGACCCGCAAGATCTTTGCCTGTCCGGAGATTGCGATCACGGCAACGTGCATTCGTATCCCGGTGCTGCGGGCCCATTGCGAGAGCATCAACCTCGAATTCACCCGGCCGATCACGCCGGAGCAGGTGCGGGAAGTGCTCAAGACCGCCCCGGGCGTTACCGTCCTGGACGACCGCGAGCACAATCGCTTCCCAATGCCCATCGACGCGACTGGCAAGGATGATGTTTTCGTCGGGCGGATTCGCCAAGATGAGTCTCTGCCGAACAATCGCGGCATCAACCTCTGGGTCTCCGGCGACCAGTTGCGAAAGGGCGCGGCCCTCAACGCGATTCAGATCGCCGAGTTGCTCTAAGAAGATGAGCTAGCGCATAGCATTCTGTAGGGTGGGTTCTTAACCCACGCGTGCCCGTGTCTCGATGGGAAACCGCGTGGGTTAAGAACCCACCCTACGGCTTTTATGGCGTCGGGTTTGGGAATGGCTCTTCGTAACATCAAGCTGACAATCGCCTATGACGGCAGCGAGTATCACGGCTGGCAGATCCAGCCGGGCTGTGTGACGATCCAGGGAGTGCTCACGGAGGCCCTGCGCGACCTGTTGGGGCCGAGGGCCCGGATTTGCGGGGCCAGCCGCACCGATGCCGGCGTCAGCGCCCTGGGCCAGGTCGGCCTGATCCAGATCGACACCCCGATCCCCACGGAGAATTTCGCCAAAGCGATTACGGACCGGTTGCCTGAGAGCATGGCGATTGTCAAGGCGGAAGACGTTCCCATGGGTTTTGACGTGATCGGCGACGTCAATCGTAAGCTCTACCGCTATACGATCTACTGTGGCCCGGTCCGCCCGGTGCTCGACATGCGGCACTGCTGGCACGTTGCGGCGGATCTCGACATTCAGGCCATGAGCGAGGCGGCCGGGCGGTTGGTGGGCAAGAAGGACTTCAAGTCCTTCGCGGCAGCGGCGGATCATCGAGAAGACAGCGTCCGCACGGTGTTCCGGTGCGATGTCACTGAGGTGCCGGCGGAGGAGGGGCGCTGGATCTACGTGGACGCCGAGGGCAGCGGCTTCTTGTATAACATGGTTCGCAATATCGTTGGCACGTTGGTCGAAGTGGGCATCGGTCGCTGGCAGCCGGAAAAGATTCCCGAAATCCTGGAAGCCCGAGACCGAAAGGCCGCCGGCCCGATCGCACCGCCCAACGGCCTGTGCCTGATGTGGATCAAATACTGATGCTCGTTGAGAGAGACCATATCGGCATCTTCGGCAAGATGAACTGCGGCAAGAGCAGCATTATGAACCTGCTGACGCAGCAGCAGACATCCATCGTCGATCCGGCGCCGGGGACGACGGCCGACACGAAAATCGCCCTGCAGGAGATCCACGGCATGGGGCCGGTCAAGCTGTTCGATACGGCCGGACTGGATGAGGCCGGCGAGCTGGGCTCGAAGAAGCGGGCCAAGGGGCTTGCCGATCTGAAGGAGTGCGATCTCGTTCTGCTGGTGATCGATCCGGATACGCCCAGCTTCGAGACGGAGAACGAGATTCTCCGGCAGGCCCGCGAGTTGGATAAGCAGATCCTGGTGATCTACAACCTGTTCAAGTCTTCCAGCGAGCAGCGCATCCCGCTCGTCGAGGAGAGTGTTCCGCTGCTGCGGTTCCATAAGAAGATCCGTCTGGCGGCCATCGATCCGAGCTATCGGCAGCCGCTGCTGGATTTCATCCTCGCCAACTTCGTCTCCAAGAACTGCAAGATGGAGCTGCTGCCCTTCGTTGAGCGGGACGAGTTCTACATTCTGAATATTCCGATGGACGCCGAGACACCGCCCGGCAGGTATCTGCGGCCCCAGGCGCTGGCGGAAGAGTATATCACGCGCCAGTGGGCCTATCCGGTCTCCTACCGCATGGATTTGGGCAAGGCCCGCAGCGGCGATGCCGGTGAGCGGCGGCGCTTCGACGCGTTCCTGGGCAGTCTCAATCGCAGACCCAAAGCCATCATCACCGACTCCCAGGCGATGGACCTGATGCACACCTGGACGCCGGACGACTTGATGCTCACGACGTTCTCGATTATGATGATCAATTACGTGAGCCGGGGCAGACTGACCGCGTTCGCCGAGGGGATCAAAGCTCTCGACGGTCTCCAAGCCGGCGACAAGGTCTTGATTGCCGAAGCCTGCAACCATTCGCGGATCGCCGAGGATATCGGGACGGTCCAGATTTCAAAGTTCATCGAGCGGCACTGGCCCGGCGTGGTCGTCGAGCACAACTTCGGTCGCGAGTTCCAGGAGAACGACCGGCTGGCGTCCTACAAGCTCGTCGTCCACTGCGGCGGCTGCATGATTACCGCCCAGAAGTTGCTCGCCCGCATCCGTGATCTCGATTCCATCGGCGTCCCGTACACGAACTACGGCGTCTTCCTGGCCTGCACACAAGGCCCTGAGGCCCTGCGAAAGGTCTTGCGGCCTTGGGGCATTGAATTGGGAGTTGACAGTTGGCAGTGGACAGCTAAGAATTGGCATCTGTCAGTCGACTCAGAACTGACAACCGGGAACTGTCAACTGAGAACGATCCATTGAAAATCGTCCATATCATTACGCGATTGATCCTCGGCGGGGCGCAAGAGAATACGCTCATTACATGCAAGGTTCTCGCCGAGCGCGGGCACGAGGTCACGCTGATTACCGGTCCGGCCCTCGGTCCCGAGGGCCAGCTTTTCGATCTGACCAAGGGCCAGCAGTACCGAACCATCGTGGTCGACGAGATGCGGCGGGCCATCCTGCCGTTCCAGGACTACGCCAGTTACGGCAAGATCAAGACCCTGCTTCGCGATCTCAAGCCGGACATCGTTCACACGCACAGCGCCAAGGCCGGCATCGTGGGCCGCTTCGCGGCGTGGTCGCTCAAAGGTCAGTGGGGTCCCCGTGGCGAGGGCATCTTGCCCTCGAATCGCGGGCAGGATGCCCGCGACACGCAAGGGCGAGACGCCCTCGCCACGCCGGTTCTTCGCCCGGCCGTCGTGCATAGTCTTCACGGCCTTTCCTTCCATCCCTATCAAAACCCTTGGGCCAGCCGCCTCTACATCGCCATCGAGAAGGCCGCCGCCCAGCGGACGGACTACTTCATCAGCGTCGCCGACGCGATGACGGAGCAGAACAAGGCCGAGGGCATCGGCGTGGACAAGCCTTACGTCACCGCCTACTCCGCCATCGAAGAGGAGCAGTTCCTAACCCCGATTCCAGAGGGTAGGCTGCGGGAATTTCGCCGCCAGCACGACATCCCACTCGACGCCGTCGTCTTGGTGACGATTGCCCGCCTGTTCATGCTCAAAGGCCACGACTATATCATCGAGTCAGCCCGGGAGCTGTCCAAGCGGTTCGGCAACGTGATCTGGCTCTTTGTCGGCGACGGCAACTTGGCCGACAAATACCAAGAGCAGATTCGCAAGCTGGGCCTCGCCGACCGATTCCGATTCACGGGCCTGATCCCGCCCGATCAGGTCCCGTTGGCGATCCAAGCCTCCGACATTCTCGTTCACTGCTCCCTACGGGAGGGCTTGGCCCGCACGCTGCCGCAAGCCATGCTCTGTAGCCGGCCCGCGATTTCCTTCGACGTGGACGGCGCCCGCGAGGTCGTCAACGAGACCACCGGCCGGCTCATCGAGGCCAAGAACGTCCACCAGGTCATCGACGCCTGCGCCGAGCTGATCGAAAACAAAGCCCTCCGCGAGAGGCTCGGCCAGACCGGCCGCGAGTCCGTCCGAAACAAATTTGCTCCCGACACGATGGTCGATACCATCGAGCGTGTCTATCGCAGTCTGTGCACCTAATGGTGAGTGGTGAATCATGAAGAGCTATAGAAAAGAACTCTGGTTTCGGACGAAGCGCCGCAGAGAGTTCCTCAATATCACACCGCAGGTGCAAGAGTGCCTGCGGGAAAGCGGGATCAGCGATGGCTTCGTGCTATGTAACGCCATGCACATCACGGCTAGCGTCTTTATCAACGACGATGAGTCCGGCCTGCACCAGGACTTCGAAGCCTGGCTGGAGAAGCTGGCCCCGGAGAAGCCCTACAGCCAATACCGGCATAACACGGCGGAGAACAACGCCGACGCCCACTTGAAGCGAAGCATCATGGGTCGCGAGGTGGTCGTGGCCATTACCGACGGCAGGCTCGATTTCGGCCCCTGGGAGCAGATCTTCTACGGTGAATTCGACGGCACGCGCGACAAACGCGTCTTGGTGAAGATCATCGGGGAATAGACGGTCCAGGTATGAGTCTGCTGCTATTTCTCTTGAATGTCCTCGCCATCTCGCTATCCGGGGTCTTGGCACCGGGACCGGTGACGGCGGCCGCCATTGGGATGGGGTCGCGCAACCGGTTCGCCGGAGCGATCATGGCCATTGGTCACGGCGCTGTCGAGTTCCCGGTCATGATTCTGCTTGCCCTGGGGGTCGGCGGGCTGCTCGCATGGCCGTCGGTGAGCATCGTCATCGGCCTGATCGGCGGGGGCTTTCTGATCTTCCTCGGGGTCCAGATGTTTCGCGGGCTTGCCACGATGGAGACGAGCGCCATGCCCAGGACGCCAGGCAGCCCACTGATGGCCGGCATTGTCCTTTCCGCCGGGAATCCCTATTTCCTGCTCTGGTGGGCCACGGCCGGACTGGTCCTGATTACCAGGGCCAGGACTGATTTCGGGGTCTGGGCCCTTGCGCTCCTTGCCCTCACACACTGGTCGTGCGATCTGGTCTGGCTGACGGTGCTATCCTGGACCAGCTTCAAAGGCTCGGTGCTCCTGGGTCCGAAGAGCCAGCGGATCGTGCTGGCCGTCTGTGCGGCGGCGATGCTCGGCTTCGGCCTGTACTTCATCGTGCTGCAGGTGATCCGGCTCGCGGGTGGGGTCAGCGTTTCTTGAGCAGATCGTCAATTCCTTTCATGACCTGTTCCTGGAGCTGGGACTTCACCAGGTTCTGGAGGTTCAGTTGCGGCTTGTTGACGGTGCCCGTCAGCGGCACGACGATCCGGTCTTTCATCTCCGGCTGGCCGACTCGCACGAGCCGGCCTGTGAGGGTGTAGGGCAGGACGACCGTCATGTTCAGCGTTCCGTCCAATCCGATCGACCCGCGGAAATTGACCGGGTTCTGGCCGATGTCGATCTGCATGTCATCGTAGCGCAGCACTCCCTTTTGCAGGACGAGGGCCGTGGGGTGGACGGTCAGCACCTGGCCGCGAGTCGACTGGCCGACGACGCTGAGAATCTGGTTGAGGATGCCGGAAGTGCCCAGTTGGAGTTGGTCGATCCATATTGTGCCGTCGAGCTGGGCCTGGTCCCTGGCATGGGAGCCCTGCAGCGGGATCGCCATCTGCCGCACGTCGAAGTTGGCGGTCCCGCTGACGCTGACCGCATCGGCGAAGAGGGGATTGACGTACTTCAGCAGGGTCTGGGCCGTCTGCTGGTTGATCTGAACGCCTTGGGCCATGTGCACGAGCGTTTGGGTCGCCAGGACGCCCGGCGGCTGCCGGAAATTCGCGTCGCCGGTGAAATTCAGCTTCCCGTTGTTGACCGTGGTGGCGACCGGGCCAATGGTCACCAGGCCGTCCTGCGCGCGAACCTCCAATTGCGTGGACCCGAAATCAAAACCCATATAGGCGGCGCTGTCGAAGCCGAGCGATCCCTGGCCGTTCAGATGCGCCAGCAGGCCGTTCGGCTTGCGGGCGGGATACGTGCTCGTGAAGTCCAGCGCGATCTGCCTCTGGCCGGCGATGCTCAACTGGCCCGGCACGAAGGTCGCGGCCAGAGGGGCGAGCGCCGCCCAATCCACCTGGGCTTCGACCGTGCCCTGCGCCTTGACGGTCGAGCCCTGGGTCGTCTGGGTGAATCTGCCCTTCTGGATCTTGATCTGCTGGCTTTCCACCCGCAGGTTCTGGAGGTCGATCGTCTTTTGATTCGGGTCGACGTAGACGTCGAAGTTTGCTGTCACCTGCGGCTGCTGGAAGGGGGGATTGCCCGGGGAGACCACGCGGAGATTCTGGATGCGGGTGGCGTCGGAGGTGAGACGATACACGGTCTGCTTCTGGGTGATCGTCACCTGGGACTGGGCGATTCCGGCCACCGTGAGGGTCTTCGGGACCGAGGCGAAGAGCACGCCGTAGGGCTCGAGCTTGCTGAGGTCCACATTGGTGGCTGTGACCACGACATTCAGTGGGACGAGAGAGCCGGACCCCATGGGGACCGTGGCGTTCTTGACGCCGAGCGTGCCGAAGGCGGCGCTGGCCGTGAGGTTCTGCACCGCCACGGCCTGCTTCTGTTGGTCGAGGCTCAGCGTGAAGTCCACGGTTGCCTGCGGCTCCGAGACGCTGTTGCCGTCGGCGGACGCCAGGACAAGCTGCCGGGCGGATAGATTGCCCGTTACGCTCGTGATTTTATCGGTGATGGAGACTTGTCCCTTCGTCGCGACCTGTCCGGCGAGCTTGTAGGGTCCCAGGTTCATGAACGGTCCCAGTTGCGACTGAAGCAATGCCAGATCGGTTTGGCCCTGATAGTTGATCTGCTGGAAGCTGCCGCTGGCGCTGACCGTTGCGAACGGCGCCGTGACGCTCAGGTTATCAAGCTGGGCTCCCTGTGTGCCGGTCGAGAGCTGTAGCGCCGTCTGCACAGGTGCACTGAGACTGATCTTCTGATTGTCTACCACGCCGGCCAATTCCGCCACCTGGGCCTTGGCCGTGATCGTGGCCCGGCCGCCCTGGGTGGTGGTGTTGATGCTGCCGGTGGCTCGGCCGCCGGTAATTTGCATGCCCGGGTGGACGCCGACGGTGTTTGGCATCTGGGACAGGACTGCCGCCAGGCTGATGTCGAAGTTGCCTCGCACGTCGTAAGCAGAGCCGCTTTCCAGCAGTCCGGACAACGATCCCGGGGTCTTGGGGACCGTGCCGGTCAGCGAGACCGTGGCCCAGTCCGTTCGCGCATCCAGTTGATTGACGTTGATGACCTCGCCCGATTGGGTCAGCTTGGCCTTGACGCTCAATTGGGAGGTCCGCAGCCGGTCGCCCTGGAGAGCTTTGCCCGTGATGTCGAGGTCCTGGCCGGTGATCGTGGCGTTGAGGTTCTGGAGTTGGCCGTCTTGAAGGGCACTGGTGATGTTCCCCGAGACTTGGCCTTTGGCCTGCACCTGGAGTCCGGCCAGCTCAAGGAACGGGGCGATGGAATCCAGATTGAGGTCGTTGACTTCGACGGTAACGTCTCCCGTGGTGCCCTTGAGAGTCCACCCGGTCTTCTTGCCGGGTGTGACCTCCCCGGCCACGGTCACATGACCCGGCTTTTGGGCCGCCGCCAGGACCGCCATCCCGGCGCGGATGCTCGACGTGCGGCCGGGCGAACGGAGGCTCAGGTCCGAGTTCAGGCTCGCGAGCTGCACCATCTTGCCGGCGGTGTCCGTAAGTCGAATGCTACCGTCGTGGACGGCGACCTTGCCGATCCGCTCCAGGCCGCTCAGGTCCACCGTCGTGCTCTTGTTCGATGACGGCGGCTGCTCTCTCAGATCGATGGCGACCTGCGGCTGGTCGATCACCGTTCGATCGAGGGCCAGCGTGCCGGTCAGCAGGCTGGCGTAGTCCGGCATGGCGGTGATTCGGTCGATGTCCACGGCGGTCCCGCCGTTGTCGCCGCGATAGCTGAACCCGGCGATTTGGACCCCTCGAAACCACCCGACCGACAGAGCGCGGATATCCGCCTGTCCCCCCGTGCTGCTGCTGATCTTGGCTTGGACCCAACGCGTGAATCCCTTCGAGGAGAGAATCACGGGGATCAGGAGCATGACCACGAGAAGGAGAACCACCAGCCCCACCAGCACCCGGAGCCACTTTCGCGGCCTCCGTGTCTTCCCGGTTTTCGTGGTATTGACCTCGTCCTGCTCCCGTGCGTCCATGTCTTGACCTCCGAAGCAATCCCGTAAAGCCTTCGTTTGCGCAAATACGCCGCGGCGAGCCTTGCGACGCCAGAGTAACGAGGCAGGTTCCGCCGGCTCGGAGCATCCCGCTTAGTGGTACGGTTCCGCTCTCCGGGGGTTCAGTGGGGCAAAGGCCAAGGCCGAGACGGTCTGGATATTAACGATTCGCCATTGACGATTTACGATTCAGACACCGGGCTTGGCCCCGACCACGGCTCAGCCGGCAAGTAATAAATAGTAAACTGTAAATCGTAGATCCGCTCAGTCCTTCACGATCTCGTCTGACTTGTGGGTCACGGTGCCATCAATCTTGTCCGTGAATTCCTTGGTGGTATCGTCGACCTGCTTTTTCGCCAAATCCCGATCGTCCTCGGTAATCTCCCCATCCTTTTCCTGCTTGTCGAGGGCTTTGTTGGCATCGCGCCGGATGTTGCGGATGCTCACCTTGGCCTGCTCGCCGGATTGCTTGGCCTGTTGCACGAGCTGCTTTCGTCTCTCTCCGCTGAGCGGCGGGATATTCAGCCGGATGAACTTGCCTTCGATGACGGGGGCAATGCTCAGGTCGCTGCTCTTGATCGCCTTCTCGATTTCCTTCAAAGAGGCCGGGTCAAAGGGCTTGATGACGAGCATGTCGGCCTCCGGCGCAGAAATCGTGGCCAAGGACTTCAGCGGGGTGGGGCTGCCGTAGTACTCCACGCGAACGTGCTCCACGAGCGCGGGTGTGGCGCGCCCTCCTCGAAATGCCTTCAGTTCATCCTGAAGAACGTCGAGGGCCTTTTGCATCTTTGATTTCGTTTCTGAGACGACTGCTTGCGTTGCCATCGATCAACCCCTCACTAATTGATGATTGATTATGGATGATTGATTATGGAAGAGAGAGGTCCGAGCTGCCTTCTCAATAATCAATCATCCATTATCCATTATCAATCAAAGTGCCCACCGGCTCACCACAAATCGCCTTGGTAATATTGCCTTTCTTGAAAATATTCAAGACGATAATCGGGATATGATTATCATGGCAAAGGCTGATGGCGGCGTGGTCCATGATCCGCAGGCCCTGCCTGAGCACATCGTCGTAGGACAGCTTGGGCAAGAGCGTCGCTTGCGGGTTCTTCTTCGGATCGTCGCTGTAGGCCCCGTCGACTTTCGTGGCTTTGACGAGCAGGTTCGCATCCAGCTCGGCGGCCCGCAACGCCGCACAGGTATCCGTCGTGAAGAAGGGATTCCCCGTCCCGCCGGCCAGAATCACGACCCGGCCTTGCTCGAAGTGGCGCAGGGCCCGGCGCCGAATGAACGGCTCGCACAGCGCCGAGACCTCGATCGCGCTCATGACCCGCGTCTCGCGACCCAACTTCTCCAGGGTCTCCTGCAAGGCACAGGCGTTGATGATCGTCGACAGCATGCCCATGTAGTCGGCCGTGTTGCGCGGAATGTGGCTTTTCTGAGAAAAGGTCTCGCCGCGAATGAAGTTGCCCGCGCCGACGACGATTCCGATCTGGGGCCCGAGCTTGCAGATCTCGTCAATCCGCTCCGCGACGGACTCCAGCGAGGCGCCGTTGATTCCAAACTCGCCGGGCAGGCAGAAACTCTCCCCGGAGAGTTTGAGCAGCACCCGACTGTACCTGCATCCTGCCATCGAGCCTACCGAGACCTCAGAAGTCAAAACTCAGAAAAGCTGCCACCGACGCGGGTGCGCCTCTTCGGTTGTCAGGGGATCACCCGACCTCAAACCGGACGAATTGCTTGATGTTTGCCTGACCGCCGGCTTGTTTGGCCGCTTCGGCGAGCATCTCTTTCACCGTCTTACTGTCATCCTTCACAAACGGCTGCTCCAGCAGGCAGTACTCGCTGTAGAACTTCTTCAATTTTCCTTCCACGATGCGGCTCACGACCTGGGGCGGCTTGTTCTGCACCTGTGCGGCGTAGATCTCTTTCTCCCGCTCGATCACCTGCGGATCAAGGCTCGCCACGTCCAGGGCCAGGGGTTTGCTGGCCGTGATGTGCATGGCGATATCCGAAGCCGCCTGCTTGATCGACGGGGCTTGGGCGACCTTGGCGTCGTTCGTATCGATCTGGACCAGGCTGCCCACTTTCCCGTTGAAGTGGACGTAAGTGCCGATCAAGCCCGACTTCGGCGTGTGAAACTTTGCATAGTCGCCGACGATCATCTTCTCGCCGGTCTTGCTGACGGTGTCCGTGATCACGTCAGAGAATTTTTTCCCATTGACAACCGTTTCGGCGAGACTGTTCGCGTCGTTGTCCGCTTGGCAGGCACTTACGTATCCTTTGATCGCCGCGACGGCCGCCAGGAAGTCATCGCTCCTGGCTACGAAGTCGGTCTCACAGCACAGCGTGGCCAGTGCGACCCAACCGGGACCCTCGGTGAGGACAACCACCCCTTGCGACGTTTCCCGCTCCGCACGCCGGGCCAGCGTGGCCAAGCCCTTCTTGCGGAGAATCTCCATCGCCTTGTCTATGTCGCCATTGGCCTCCTCCAATGCCTTCTTGCAGTCCATCATTCCCTGTCCGGACATCTTCCGCAGCTTCACAACGACCGACGCTGAAACTCCCGCCATATTATCAACTCCTGTTCTCAGGACTCCCGGTTCTCTTCGATTTTCGCGTTTGATGCCGCCGATTTCCGGAGGTTGTCGCGGTTACGAGCCGGCCGGTGGCTGCTCGGGCTCTTGCGCGGTCGCATTTTCCTCGGCAGCAGGCGGTTCTTCGCCTTCGGCCCCTTCCTCGCCGATCGTTGCAACGGAAGACGCTTCCACACCGTCGGCTCTCCCCATGGTGGGCCGCCGGGAGCGAACTCTTCGAGGCCGCGGGGTAGTTTCCTGCTGCCGGACGGAAACCATGGTCTTGCCGATGGCTACGGCGTCGGCAAGCTCGTTGAGGATGATCTCGACGGCCCGAATCGAGTCGTCGTTCGCCGGAATCGCGACATCCACCGTGTCCGGATCGGAATCCGTGTCCAGGACGCCGACCGTCGGAATGTTCAGCTTATGAGCCTCGCGCAGGGCCAGATACTCTTTTCGGGCGTCCACGACCACGACGGCCGCCGGAAGACGCGACATTTTGCGCACCCCGTCGAGGTTCGTGCAGATCTTGCGCATCTCCCGCTTGAGGCGGGACGCCTGCTTCTTGCTCTCGGATTCCATGGTTCCGTCCTGCACCATGGCCTCCAGTTGCTCCAACCGCTGCAGACGGGAGCGGATCGTTCGGAAGTTTGTCAGCATGCCGCCGAGCCACCGTTCCGACACAAAGTGCATCCCGCATCGGTTGGCGGTCGCTTCCACGGCCTTCTGGGCCTGCCGCTTGGTCCCGACGAACACCACGTCGCCGCCCGTCGAGACGATCTCGGCCAGTAGTTTCTTGGCGATCAGGATGCCTTTGAGGGTCTCCTTGACGTCGATCACGTGGATATTGCCCCGCTTCGCGAAGATAAACGGGGCCATCTTCGGATTCCACCGGCTCACGCCGTGTCCGAAGTGCACCCCCGCATTGATGAGTTCCCGCGCCAACTGTTTAGCCACAAATACCTCCAGAATACCTCTGATCCATTCTACGTGCAGAAACAAACCGCGAAATTACAACAGATTAGCGAGACCTGTACCGCCTGTCAAGATAATCTTGACAGACGAAACTTCTGCGGAACGGAGATTCGGCTTGCCTAAGGAAGAGCAGACCCACTTGACGGTTCTCTCTGGCGAAACAGCAAGTATTTGCCATATAAAGAGTTAAGCTCACTACGCAAAGAAACCCTAAAGCCCGTTTCCTTGAATCGTGCGAGCCCAATCTCCATTGGGCAAGAGTTCAACGGATAAATATACGCGCAAACGTACGCGTTGTCTATCTGCAAAATCAATACCAGACCACAATAATAAGGCTGGGCTCCGCCTTTTTCTCCGTAATCTCGCCGGTAACCACATCGGTTCGCTTGATCACGATGCCGGGATTGTCTTTGAGCCAGCCGGTGATCTGTTCTTCCAGGAAATGGAGGGCTCCGGGATGCAGCTTGGTGAAGAACGTCTTGCAGGCGGTAATCCGGTCGCCGCCGGCGACAGCCGCCGGTCTGGGCGGCGCCGGCCGGAGGACCGGGGCCCTTGGGGCCGCCGGTGGCGCGGAGGGCGCTGCCGCGCCGGCACCTGAGCCCAGGTTCAACGGGGCCCGAGAGACGTTGGGAGAGCTTACAGCCGGGGCTGGCTCCAGCCGGATCGGTTGACCGGCCTCGCTCTCCAAAAGAATTGGGGCATTGGGTTTAGGGGTGGGGTTGTTGCTGCCTACGTTGTCCATGTGCGACCCTCCATACAAGCATACAAGTCAGCCGACTTTGCCTGAAAAAGGTTACCCGATTCATCGTTTTACCGGTCCTTAGGCCGCAGATCCGATCAACGGACCGGTCACGGATTTGCTTCGAGCATTGTCAAAGGGCCTGGACTCCGATCCTTGCGGGAGCGCAGGGGGCTTACTTTGGCTGTGGCAGCTGGGCGTTCGGGGCACCACCCTGGGGCGGCGGTGTCGGCCCGGCCGGTTTTGGCTCTTCCTTGGGCTTGTCGCTCTTGTTCTCGTTCGGCTTTGCTTCCGGCGGCTTCTCCGGCTTTGCTTTGGTCTTCTGGAGCTCTGCTTTGGCCTGCTGGGCTTCCGCGGTCGCTTGTTGGGCCTCGGCGCTCAACTGCACCGTTTTTGTCTTGTTCTTTTCGATCTCGGCCTCCAAATCCTCGACTTGCTGGCCGGTCTGGATGGCCTGCTGGCGGGCGGCCGTCATCTCCGCTTCCGATTCCTGCTGCGCCAGACGGGCCCTATCGAGTCTTCGTTCCTCTTCCTCGCGGTGGGCTTTGGTGCCCAGGGGATCCATGACGGTCTCCTGCAATCCCCGGGCCGTTGGGGAGGCGTGCCGGTCCTTCAACATCTCCACCATGTCCTTATTGGGCTTGCCTTTGGTAGAGATGCTGGGCGTCAGGATGAAAATGACTTCCGTGGCCCGCTCTTCGAAATCCCGGCCGGAGAAGAGCCAACCGAGCACCGGGATGTCTTTCAGAATGGGCACGCCGCGAATCACATCGCGCTTCTCCGACTTGCGAATGCCCCCGATCACCAGGCTTTCCCCGAGCCGGATGCGGTTGTCCTTGTTCGTGATCGTCCGCTCGGTTACGGTGGGCGTCTGCTTGATGCCTTCCGGGGTCAAATAGGCGGCGATCTGCGCCTGGGTCTCCAGTCCGATGTAGCCCTCGGCATACACGTGCGGCGTGATCTGCAGCGAGTCGATGATGTCGTAAAACTCCGTCTGGGTGCTGAGCACGGGAACCCCGCCGTAGCCGCCGCTCTGGATGGTGATCTGCTGCATTGGCTGGTGCTGCTTGGACTGAATCTTGGCGGTCTCTCCATTTACGACTTCAAGACTCGGATTCATGAGAATCTTCATGTAGCCGCGGGAGACCAGGATATCGACCAGGGCCTTGAAGTCATTCCGGCTGACCCCGACTTTCAGGCCGAACTTGGCGCGCGCCGGATCGCGGAGCTCCGCGCCGGGGAAGGCCAGGTCCCCGTTGTCCGCCTGGCCGCCGAGGGTGACGCCTTCGCCGAAGAGATTCTTGATCGCCATGGAGGTCTCGCGGTCCACCGTCAGGTCCGCGTACAGCTCCGAGACCATACAGTCGATGCGCACCTGGATCGGCGGGATATCGGTCTCCTTGATGATCTCCATGACGGCATCGATGTCCTGCTCCAGCGGGCACCGGACGATGAGCTGGTTCGTGGCGGGATTGGCCGTGACCGTGTAGTTGGGCAGGACTTTGGATTGTCCCTTCTCGTCGAAAATCTTCGAGCCGAATTGCTCCTGGATAATGAGCTTCATCTCGTCCGCCGTGTGACATCGGCAGAAGTAGACCAGCTTCCACTCGACGACTCCGCCGACCGTCTGCGGAAACTTCTTGGGGGGCGATTTGTAGATGGACGGTCCTTGGATGTTCGGGTCCGGGATCGTCTCGATGCGGCCCAGGTCGCGGAGGATGTTCTGTGCTTCGATCGTGGTGGCTCGCTCGTCCGGCCAGTCCCGACAGCCGGCCAGACCCACGGATGCCAGAATAGCAAAAGCCACAAGAACTCCCTCACGGCGGCTGATCTTGTGGCAGTTGTTCCCCATACGTTTCTATCCGTCGTTCGTACCCACGATCCGCTCTGCTCCAACAATGCTTGTTCTACCCCTGCAACCTCCTTCCATGCAGGTAGACGACAGTAGAAAAAATTCTATTGCACTTTTCTGTATCGTCAAGGCGATTTTGATTGGATTAACAAACTTTGCCCTAATAAGATTGCCCAGCCTGTTTTTTCGCGGGTCCGGAACGAACAAGGATCCCTTTTGGAACGAGGTACTGGGGTATGCCAAGAAAAAAGCAGAAAACGGTGACCGTGGGCTTCGTGGCGCTGGGTTGCCCGAAGAACATGGTCGATAGCGAGAGAATGCTGGCCCAGATCGCCGAGGCGGGGTTCTGGATCGCGGCCGAGCCCGAGCGGGCCGACGTGGTCATCATCAATACCTGCGGTTTCATCGCGCCGGCCGAAAACGAGTCGCTCGCGGCGGTCGAGCAGGCCGTCGCGAATAAAAGAAAGGGCCGCGTGAAGAAGGTCATTGTGGCGGGCTGCCTAGCGCAGCGCTTGGGCAAGCGGCTTCTCGAGCGCGCCGCCGGCATAGACGCCGTCGTTGGCCTGGAGCATCGCGATGCCATTGTCCAGGTCATTCGGGATACCCTGGCGTCCGAGGAAACGCTCGTTTTTCACGGCCCCATGCCCGGCACGATGATGGATGACCGGGTCCGGCTGCGGATCGGGCCGGTCCACAGCGCCTACTTGCGGATCAGCGAGGGATGCAGCCACCGGTGTTCTTTCTGCACGATTCCCGCCATTCGCGGCCCGTTTCGGAGCAAACCGTCCTCCCTGGTCCTCGACGAAGCGCGGGAGCTGGCAGGGTCCGGGGCCGTCGAGCTGAATCTTATCGGGCAGGACACGACGCTGTACGGCCGGGACCTGACGCTCCCAGACGGCCTCGCCGCGCTGCTGGGGGAGATGGAGGAGGTCCCGGGGTTGTCGTGGATCCGGCTGCTCTACGCCTATCCCACGGGCATCACCGGCCGTCTCATTGAGACGATCGCGCAGAGCAAGAAGATCGTTCACTACCTCGATATTCCGATGCAGCACGCCAATAACGAGATTCTCAAGGCCATGCGCCGGCCCGACACGAAGGAGGACCTGTGCCGGCTCGTCGACCGGCTCCGCACGGCGATGTCCGATATTGTCCTGCGAACGACACTGATCGTGGGCTTTCCGGGCGAGACCCAGGGCCAGTTCGACGAGCTGGTGGAATTCGTCAAGTGGGCTCGGTTCGAGGCCCTCGGCGCCTTCACCTACTTTCCCGAGGCGGGTACGCCGGCGGCCGAATTCCCGGATCAAGTCCCGGAGGAGGTCAAGCAGGCGAGACGGGAGGAGTTGATGCTGGCGCAGCAGGAAATCGCCTTTGCCCAAAACGAGGAACGGATCGGCAGCCGGCTCACGTGCCTCGTCGAAGACGCAGGCCGCAAGACAGAGGATCGAGGCCGGCGGCGCCAATCCGCAATCCGCAATCCGCAATCCGCAATGGGTCGTGGGCGTTTCTATGGCCAGGCCCCCGACGTTGACAGTGTCTGCCTCATCGAGAAGTGCTCGGCCGTAGCGGGCCGGTTGGTGGAGGTCGAAGTCACGGGTACGCAGGACTACGATTTGATCGTAGAGCAAATTTGATATTGATGGGACTTAGCGGCCTGGAGTAAACTCGTCGCCATGTGGAAATCTGTCCCGAATATGCTAACCTTTATGCGGTTGGGGCTGACCGTCGTCTTCTTATCGATGATCCTGTACTCGCCTGGCGTCGCGGATCGTGCCTTGTTCCTGGATGTTGCCTTCGTTCTTTTCGTGATTGCGGGATTGACGGATATCGTCGATGGCCACGTCGCCCGCCGGTGGAACGCCACGAGCAAGTTCGGCCGGATGATCGACCCGCTCGTCGATAAGATCCTCGTGTGCGGCGCCTTCCTCTGCTTCGCGGTCATTGGCGTGCCGAAGCTCTTCCACTGGGGACCGGCTATGCTGGGCATTGTCCACTGGGCGGTCGCCGGCATTCTCGTCGTCCGCGAAGCCTATGTCACGGTCCTGCGTCACAGGGCGGAGGCCCGCGGCATCAACTTCGCCGCCGTCAAGCTGGGGAAGATCAAGATGTTCATCCAGGTCTTCGCGATTGGGACCGTGCTGGTCAAGGTGGCCCACGTGTCCGCCGCCTGGGGAGACTGGTTCACGATGGTTGTCTTTACGCTCATGGTGGCGGTCACCGTGGCCTCGGGTCTGCAAGCCACGTGGCGCATCAGAACATCACAGAGTTGAACGGGGAGTGCACATGGAAAGTCCGTTACGTCGTTGGGGTATCGACGCCGTCCTCATCGCCCTTTGCCTGGTCGCATCGTCTGCGGCCGGCCAGGACGGGGCCCTGGAGTTTCTGCCTCCGTTGCCCGAGGGGCAGAGCTGGAAACTGGCCTGGAGCGACGAATTCGAAGGCACGGCCGTGGATCAGTCCAAGTGGGAGCTGTGCGGCGACTGGAAGCGGCGCGATGGATTCTGGGTCAAGGAGGACGCGTACCTCGACGGCAAGGGCAATCTGCTCCTGCGAACGAAGAAGGACGGCGACCGGTACACGTGCGGGGCCGTTCGCACCAAGGGCAAGTTCGAGCACCGGTACGGGTATTGGGTGTGCCGCTGCGAATTTCCGAAGCAGCCGGGACATTGGCCCGCGTTCTGGCTCATGACGACCAGCCAGGGCAAAATCGGCGACGAGGGCCGCGATGGGACCGAAATCGACATCATGGAGAAGCCTTGGCGCGACGACCGCACGACCCAAAACCTGCACTGGGACGGCTACGGCAAGGATCACAAGAGCGCGGGCCTGCAATTCAGTGCAGCGGGGCTGAACGAGGGCTTTCACACCTTCGGCCTGTACTGGACGCCGGCGGAGTATGTGTTCTACGTAGACGGCCTGGAAAGCTGGCGGACGAAGGCGGGTGGGGTCTCCCAGGTCCCCGAATACGCCAAGCTGACGGAAGAGATCGGCAAGTGGGGCGGCGACGTCGCCCAAGCGGATCTCCCGGACTACTTCACGGTGGATTACGTTCGCGTGTACGACGTGGTGGAGGGATCGAAGGGTGCCGTTGACGACCCGAAGAAGGCGTTGATCCAGCGGGCGGCCGATGTTCGGCCCTCGCTCCGGCAGCTTGCCTGGCAGAATCTCGAATTCATTGGCTTTCTCCACTACACGGTGAACGCCTTCACGGACAAGGAGTGGGGCGAGGGCACCGAAGACCCGGCGCTCTTCAACCCGACCCAGCTCGACACGCGCCAATGGGTCAAGGTCTGCAAAGATGCCGGCATGAAGATGGTCATTCTCACGGCCAAGCATCACGATGGCTTCTGCCTGTGGCCCAGCAAGTACACGGAGCACTGCATCAAGAACAGCCCCTACAAGAACGGCAAGGGGGATATCGTCGGCGAGCTGGCGCAGGCCTGCCGCGAGGCCGGCCTGAAGCTGGGACTGTACCTGTCCCCCTGGGACCGGCACGAGCCGACCTACGGCGACACCGAGGCTTACAACCGCTACTACAAGAACCAACTGCGCGAGATCCTCACCAACTACGGCGAGATCACCGAGGTCTGGTTCGACGGCGCCAAAGGCCCCAACGCCAAGAACATGGAGTACGACTGGAACGGCTACTACGCCATCGTGCACGAGCTCCAGCCCAAGGCGGTGATTTTCAACGGTCCCGACATTCGCTGGGTGGGCAACGAGCGTGGCTACGCCCGCGAGAGCGAGTGGAGCGTGATGAACCGGAACGAGCAGCCCTTCGACTTCATCAAGGCCACGGCCAAGGACCTGGGAAGCCTCGAAGCCCTCGGGGCCGGCAATCATCTGATCTGGTACCCGGCCGAGACGGATGTCTCGATCCGCCCGGGCTGGTTCTACCATGCCAAGGAGGACGACAAGGTCAAATCCGTCGAGCACCTGCTCGACATCTACTTCAGCTCCGTTGGGTATAACAGTGTGCTGCTGCTCAACCTGCCGCCGGACCGGCGCGGGTTGATCCACGAGAACGATGTGCAGCGGCTGGGCGAATTTCGCAAGGCGCGGGATGCCATCTTCGACAAGAACCTTGCCCAGGGCGCCAAGGCGAAAGCATCAAGCGTCAGAGGCAGTGACCCCACCTTCGCCGCCGGCAAGATCACCGACGGCGACCAGGAGACCTACTGGACGACCGACGACGGGACGACCTTGGCCGACGTCGAGTTTGACCTTGGCGGCGACCGCACGTTCAACGTAGCGGAATTGGCCGAGCACATCGCGATCGGCCAGCGCATCAGTGCCTTTGCGCTGGAGGCCTGGGACGGCGGCAACTGGAAGGAATTTGCGCGCGGCACGACCGTCGGCTACAAAAGACTGCTGCGCTTCAACGATGTCACGGCGTCCAAGGTCCGGCTGCGAATTCTGGATTCCCGCGTCTGCCCGACGCTATCCGGCTTTGGCCTGTACCACGCTCCGCCCATGGCGAAGCCCCTCGGCCCATGACCGAAGGTTGCACTCTGCTTATCTCCGTGATGTGCTCGACCCCGTCAGCGCCCATCCGGCCCGCCGCATCGCTGCGTTGACTCCTTCCACCCGGGTGGAGACATCTCCGCAGCATTTCTGAGATTGACCTGGCACCCCCCATCCGGTATACTACGGTTCAGCAATTCTCTATTGAAGCATCGTCTTCTATGCCGGTGGGCAGGCGGTTGTCTTTCTGCCGAGAGTTGGGGGGACGGAGGAACGGAAATGTTAGGGGCGAGCCATTCTCAGATCTTGCGAACTATCCCTTTCCTGATGGCAGTCTGCTTTGTCGCGTTGCCTGCCACAGCCAAATACACCGGCGGCAGCGGCACGGCCCAGGACCCGTACCAGATCGCCACAGCCGCCGATCTGATCGCCCTCGGCGAGACGCCCGCCGACTACGACAAGCACTTCCTCCTGACCGCCGACATCGACCTGGACCCCAAGCTCCCCGGCCGCAAGGTCTTCGACAAGGCGGTCATCGCGCCGGATGTCAACGAAACCAACGAGTGGCGGCTCTTTGATGGAACTCCTTTCACAGGCATGTTTGACGGCAATGGTCACACCATTTCGCACCTCACTATCAAGGGTTCATACTACGTAGGTCTCTTTGGCCAATTGGGGTCTGGGGCCGAGGTCAAGGACTTACTGAATTTCGCATAATATAGTGACAGATTTTTCGCATAATATATTGACACCAGCGTTTCGTTCTCGTAGGCTGTCCGCATGGACAGAAAAGGACGAACACGAAGGGACTTCGACGAGTTGGAGAACCGCCGA
>JAPLMX010000100.1 GCA_026386805.1 Phycisphaerae bacterium
GCGGGCGGTGCGTCTGCAAAAGCCGAAAAAGCATGTGCACCGGGCTGGTTTCATCGAAACATCGCACAACGCTGTGGGCCCCACAACATGAGTGACATCGTGTCTTCAAAAAAACGACCTTCCACAACAGGAACTAGCTACGTCTGCCCCGTCGAGAATCCGGGCCGGTATTTCGCCGAGTTGTTGACGCCGCCGCGCCACTGTCATGCGGGATACCTGGAGCTGAGCAAGTACTTCATCACCTGGTACAAGACCGGCCGGCAGCCGCCCATCGACCGGGACTCGCTTTTCTACTTCTACCGCCCCCACCCGAAAGACGCCGTGGCGGCCCACGACGACCGCCCGGTGACCCGCCGCATCGGCGAGGTCAGCGACACGCTCTATCTCACCACGCTCCTGACAGCCCCGGCCGAGCTGTGCGTCTATTCAGGCGAGAATCAGACCCGCCATCCAGTCGCGGCGGGGATACAGCACCTTCGCGTCCCATTCGCCTGCGGTCCGCAGCGTTTCGAGCTCCTGCGGCACGGCGAGCGCATCCTCACAGCCCAAGGCGAACCGATTGACGCGAAAATCGAACGATACGACTTCTTCACAACCAGCGGCTTCGTTTATGGTCCTGTGACATCGCCTGGCCAATGAACACGCCGAGGGAACCATTCGGCTTCCGCCGGGCTAGAAAGAATTGATTGTCAATCACCAGTCCGCCGCTACGTCTTAATTACTAAGCAAGCTCTGACCCCAGAATCCCACAGGACAGATCCGGATTTCTGCCATCACTTACATCTTGCCGGGCGCTATTGTGCAAAGTGCTGTCGGACTTTCGCTGCAATCGGATGATCCGTCATCTTGTCAACGGTTTCCATGCACACGATACATCCACTGAGGTTGGCTTTTCTGAGCCGCTTTTTCAGCTCACCCTTGGCCTCGGCCTCCTGAACTGCATCTAACGACTCTCCGCCGTCTTCTGCGCCGCCACTCGGCGAGGTGGCCTCCTATGGCTCTGAGACTGGCCATAACGACGAGAGCGGCAAGAAACACGAGGGCAGACCACAGGCTGTCGGACGCCAACGATTCGGCCAACAGGTGGGATCCTCCTTCCATTACGCGGACTCCTGGAGTGAGGTTCTGTGGCTCACCTCCTCCTAGGGCTGACGCCGCAGCGCATTACTCGATTCCCAGCTCGGTATGCAGTTGAGCTTCGGCTTCACGCCAATTCTCTTCATCCCGATCGGGTGAGCATCCCCGTTCCAGCCAGATTGTCCTGGCCCGCTCTGCGATCAAGTCATGGGTCAGCACTACGGCTTGCAGGGCGGGGCGCAGTTTCAAGATGGAGGTATCCTGTCTCGTCTTCTCCGCATTCGCACCGCGAAGGGGGATGACATTTCTGCTGCTGGCTGGAACATCGTTGCCCACGGTCCGAGTAGCGTTTCCGTCGGTTGTCCTGCGAATCTTCATAAATACTCCTTTTCGGCCCAACGAAGGGCATTGATGGATATGATCCTGTTCCCGTCCGTTCTTGCCTGGGTCAGCGCTTCTCCTGTGCCTCTGAAGCTCTGCCAGGATGGGGTGAGTGTTTCCCGTCGCCTATTCCCCGCTCCGGCAAGGACAGCGAGCGAGGCAGGCCCCGGAAACGGGATCCCTCGGTCGGACTTCGGTGGCCGTGATCGCCCGCCCGTTTACGTTCCTGCCATGAACCCCGAGAACCGCACGGAGGGCCTCGCTTCGGGACGGCATTTCGACAAATCCAGATCCCCGGGATTCATCACCAGGACGGTGCTTCACCACGTCCACCCCTGCCACCCGGCCAAACCCTTCAAAGACCTCGCGCAGATCGTTCCCCGTGACATCGCTCGGCAGATTCCCGATATGGATATTCATTCTGTCCCCCTTTTTCTTGGCATCGAGCCCCCGTGGTTCGAAGACGTGTTCAACAAAAAGAAATGATTCGAGAGACGGGTCTTGAGGCGGGCGCTACTCTCTACGGCAGACGATCTTGCTTCAAGGCTTCATCAGGCTATCATCCTACGTTCGAGCCAGCATTAGGCTGACACATGGTATACCATACCACCCCCCGCCGCCAGCACAAGCATTTTTACCTTTTATTCTCCAAAATATTTTTAATGCCTCGTCCCCGGAGAACAAAGCAGAAAAGGCGGAGACGAACCGGCTCTGGGGTAAACAACACGATCCCGTGCGGAGGATAATGCCTGACGCATACGGATCCCGGCGGTTTTCGGGTTGCCGTCGTGCCGGCTTTCCCGTAGAATGGGAGACGTGGTCACTGTGCCGCGATAGAACATCTCAAGAAGCTCAGGGGTATTGTGGGTTATGGAAATCGATGACACCATCCAGACGCTGGCCGGAATCCGTCAGGCCATCGACAAGCGGGTCCCACAAGCCACGACCCGTCCGGACGCCCTGATTGCCGACTTGAACGATCTGTATGTGGCCTCGACGGAGAATCGCGACTTCGACGAACTATTTGAATACGATGACGTGGGAGGCTCTTCCATCACGCTGATCGTCGGCATCGGCGGGGAATTCGACTTCCAGAACGTCACCAAGAATATGCGGACCAGGTTGCACTCCCTACCGCCCGGCCGGGCGGATGAGATCGGAAATGCCGGCGTCGTATGGTCTCATGGGCGGTATGATTTTGTGTATGACCGTGATTCAGGATCTCTGCGATTATCGCACAAATACAGCCACAAACGTGTGGATACGAAGTCCGTATCCAGCATAGCAAAGCAGATGATCGATTATGCCATAGACTACCTGGAAGAAGTTAAGGCGTCCGCGAAGAAAAGTGCCGGCGTCCCAGAAACCGATGATATACAACTGCCCCGTGAGAGCAAAGCATAAAACAACCGTTGGGTTTTCCGCCTCATCCTCTACGGCATGATCGAGGTGCTCTGCCCTCCCCATCCAGGATGGAATGCACACTATGCGACTATATCTGATCAACCCCTCCAACCCGCTTGTCAGCATCGTCAACGTCAAGGAGAGCCGCTGGAACCGCTACCGTGTGTGGAAGCCGCTGAGCCTGATGGTCCTGGCGGGTCTGACACCGCCGGAGTGGGAAACCTCGATCGTGGATGAGAACCTTGGCGTTCCGGATTACTCGGCGATGCCCCGGCCCGACTTGGTGGGCATTACCGCTTTCACCTCCCAGGCGAACCGTGCCTACGAGGTGGCCGGTCACTTCCGGCGTCTGGGCGTGCCTGTCATCATGGGCGGCATTCACGCCACCATGTGTCTGGACGAGGTTCTGGAGCGCGCCGACTCGGTGGTCACCAGGGAAGCGGATGGCGTCTGGCCGCAGGTCCTGGAGGACGCCCGGCAGGGCCGCCTGAAACGCCGGTACGACGGAGGGTTCGCTGAAATGACCGATGTCGCGCCGGCCCGTCACGATCTGCTGTCCAGGGGGTACACCTTTGGAGCCATCCAGACGACGCGCGGCTGTCCCTTGAATTGCAGCTTCTGCAGCGTGACGGCGTTCAACGGGGCGCACTACCGGCAGCGGCCCATTCCGGACGTCGTGCGCGAGTTTCAGTCGATTCGCGAGAAACTCGTTCTGGTCGTGGACGACAACCTCATCGGCACTCGACCCGAACACATCGCCCGCGCCAAGGACCTATTCCGCGCCTTGGCCCGCGCGAACCTGCGCAAGGAATGGATCGCCCAGGCCACCATCAACTTCGCCGATGACGAGGAACTCCTGGCGCTGGCCGCAAAGGCCGGGTGCAGCGGCGTTTTCGTCGGCTTTGAATCCCCCTCGCCGGAAGGGCTGCGGGGGTACGGCGGGAAATTCAACCTTCTGAAAGGGCGGGACATCCGCGCCTCCGTGCAGCGCATCCAGCGGCACAAGATGCTGGTAGCGGGTTCCTTCATCATCGGGTTGGATGCAGACGAGCCCGGCGTTGGCCGCCAGATCGCCGAGGTGGCCCGCCGGTACGGCGTGGACAATCTCAACGTGCTGTTTCTGACGCCGCTGCCCGGCACACGCTTGTGGGACCAGATGAAATCCGAGGGCCGCATCCCCCTCGATGTGTTCCCGCAAGACTGGAAATACTACACGCTGACCTACCCGGTGGCGCAATACAAGCACCTGTCGCTGGACGGCATCATCCAGGAGATGATCTCCTGCAACGAGACCTTCTATTCCGTGCCGGGCATCTTCCGCCGGGTCTTCAGCAATTTCTGGCATCGCCGCAAGCCGTGGATCAGCCTGGCCGGCAATCTCTCCTACCGGGGCAATCTCCGCCGGGCTGCCGAGGCGTACGCGGACTTCAAGCGTCAGCGGGGCGAGGGGCACGATGGTGCCGAGGAGTCGGGAGGATCGGGATGAGAGAAGGGTTTTGAATATCAGCAACCTGAAGGGGTCTATGGCACACCCCACACGTGGCAATCCCTGTCCCAAAGAGCGGCGTAAGGCCGTCTCGGATGGCTATCTTGGCAGCGGGGTCAGGGGGAGATTGACGCGGATGGTCATGGCGGCGGTGTCGTTTTCGACGAGCAGGCGAAGACGGCCTTCACCAAGACTGGCGTGCCGGAATTGGATGCCCTGGTCGGTGGCGAGGTTCTTTGCCAGGCCGGGGGATTTGGCCAGCTTGACCAGAATGCCCTGGAACATCTGGTTGACCATCATGGCGCAGGCGGTGACCTGCTCGTTGCCCTGGGCGGGGTTCTTGGGACTGCCGACGAGGGCCGTCACGTCGTTTTGGAACCGCGCAGCCAGCCACTTGAGGATGACGGCCTTCCGGGCCTCGTCGGTCGCATAGGGTGTGGTCAGGACGTCGGGGTCGATGGCGAACTCGCTGTCGAAGAGGATGCCTTTGCGAGGCGGGAACAGGTAGTGTCGCGGGCGGCTTGGATCGGTCGTGGCCCGCTCGTCGAGGCAGAAGAAGTATTTGCGGGCGGCCGTCATGCGGAACTCGTCGAAGGCGATCAGGTCAAGCCAGGTCTTGCGGCCGTTGGTGCTCCGGCCGGAGTAGGCGACGGCCGTGTCGCTCTGGGTCAGGAGCACCGGCTCGGCGTCCCTCGGCTTGAACTGGTAGGCCGGGTCGCGGGCGACGTTCAGCACTTCGAGCGAGGTGGTGCTCTTGAGTTGCGTGCGGTCGTAGGGGAGGGCCAGCTTGGCGTAGGATAGCTTGCCCGACGGCACGTAAGAACAGCCGGGGGTAACGGTCGCGAAAAGGAGAGCCGCTATGCACACAGCCGCTCGAACCGCATGAGCCCGCCGGCTCGTTGGTTGCGGCCTGTCGACCGTCATAGGACTCTCCTTTCGCGCCCGATCAATCCCAAGTTGTGAATCGCCCGTTAGGCTTCCTTCACGTCGATCCACTTCATCATCTTCCGCAGCCCTCGGCCGACCTTCTCCACCTTGCTGTCGTGATCTTTCTCGTACAGCTCGTTGAAGTTCTTGAGCCCGGTCTGATACTCGTTGACCCATTCCTTGGCAAATTGGCCGGAGGTGATCTCGCCGAGGATCTTCTTCATCTCGGCCCGGGTCTTGTCGTTGACAATTCGCGGCCCGCGGGTCAGATCGCCGTACTCGGCCGTGTTGCTGATGCTGTAACGCATGTAGCTTAGGCCGCCTTGATAGATGAGGTCTACGATCAGCTTGACCTCATGAACGCACTCAAAATAGGCGATCTCCGGCTGATAGCCGGCGGCGACCAGGGTCTCGAAGCCCGCCTTGATCAGGGAGCTCAGTCCGCCGCACAGGACGCACTGCTCGCCGAAGAGATCGGTCTCGGTCTCTTCTTTGTAGGTTGTTTCGAGGATGCCGGCGCGGGCGCCGCCGATGCCGTGGCCCCAGGCCAGCGCAATCTGCTTGGCGTTTCTGGTGGCGTCCTGCTTGACGGCGACGAGACACGTCACGCCGCCGCCCTTTTGGAACTCGCTGCGGACGAGGTGGCCCGGCCCCTTCGGGGCGATCATCACGACGTTCACGTCCTTCGGCGGCACGATGTATCCGAAATGAATATTGAAGCCGTGGCAGAAGCCCAGCGTCTGGCCGGCCTTGAGATTCGGGGCGATCTGGTCTTTGTAGATCTTCGCCTGCATCTCGTCGGGCAGCGTCACGATAACCAGAGTGGCCCCGTTCATCGCGGTCTTGATATCGCCCGGTTTGAAGCCGTGCTCGGTGGCGAGCTTAAAGTTCGGCGTCCCCGGCAACTCCGCCACCCCGACCTCGATCCCGCTGTCACGAAGGTTCAGACTGTGCGCATGTCCCTGGCTTCCAAACCCGATCACCGCGACTTTCTTGCCCTGAAGCGGTGCAATTGGAGCATCCTGTTCGTAGTAAATTTTCGCTGCCATTGTGTCGGTCTCCTTTCTCAAAATGACCACATATCATGATAGCTAACCAATTGAATCCCCCGCCTCTTGATGACCTCTTTGACCTTGGCACTGGTGAACGCCTTCGTCACGCCGTCGCGGTGCGAAGCCACCTCCCAGTACCCTTTATGTCCCATCGCCTGCATCTCCGCCGTGTCAAGCCCCGGATGCTCGATCAAAATCCAGACGCCCGGCGGCAATTCCTCCAGCGCCTTGACCAACACGGCCTCCCGCTGCTCGGCGCTCGCCTTGCTATCGGCCGGCCACCGGAAATACTGCGCCCCCGGCGTCTCCACCGGCAGCTTGTACTCCTTCGCCAGCTTCTGCACGAGGGCATTGAGCTGCGGCGTCGCCGTCGGCGTATTCATGTGACTGCTCAAATGCGACACCTGCGGAATCATCTTCTTCGCCAGCTCGATCTGGGCCCGCAACTCCTTCTCCACCTCCTCGATCTTCCACTTGGCCTCCAGGAACCCGGTCTTCGGCGGGAAATCCGGCCGCTGGCTCGTCATCGGGAAGAAAGCCCCCTGCTCATCCACCAAGCTCGGCGCCTGCGTCACCGGTCCCCACTTGTAGTTCTCCCACTCGCTGGTCAGCGTCAAATGCACGCCCGCGTCGAACCCGGGGTTCTCCCGCAGCATCTGGGCCGCCTCATTGAACCACGGGCACGGCACCATCACCTCGACGCTCCGCGCGATCCCCTCCCGGAAGCACTGGATGCACGCCAGATTGGCCGCATGGCACGACCCGATGTCGTCCGCCCGCACCACGAGCTTGATCTGCCCGCGCGGCGCCCCCGTCTGCGTCAGTCCCCGCCCCGCGATCCACAGGACCACGGCCAACGCGACCAACAAGCCACTTATCACTTTTCGCATCATAAGAAACCAGCCTCCCGAATGCACCACTCGGAATGGTTCGTAGTGACCCCGTCAGGGGTTCCGTGGCATGGGCGTCTCGCCCATGTCATTGCGAGCGAAGCGCGGCAATCTCAGGCGAGCGAGAACCTGTCCTGAGCTTCCGAAGGGACGCTCGCCCTACGCGGATTCACCACCAACGGTTTGCACGGCAGGCCATTATAAGCCCAAGCCCCCGCCGGGCAAGGAATTTGTGCCTGGGAGGACCGTTGGGGTGTGGCCGGCATACGCTGGCGGATACCAGGTCCAGCGCGTCGTCCTGCCCCCGGAAATTGGCTTTGTTTGGCTCAGGCCCTGCCGGCCGGCGTCCTTTCCGGCCGGTGCGGGGCAAATTGGCTTTGTTTCGCACGCTTGGTTCCGCCGGTGGCGCCGGTAGTCCTGGCGGCCCTTGCCCATTCCCGTTGTGCGCCAATTGGCTTTGTTTTGCCGAGGCCTCTTGCGGGTCCAATTCGTCATAACTCTTTTTCCACAAAGTAATTGCCCTTCGTGCCACTCTGGCGGAATTGGTTTTGTTTGACGCCTGCGACAAAAGTCGAAAAAGTGGAGTCCGAGCCGCGTTTCGGGGCCAATACCGCCGACCATTCCGGGCGGTGGCGACTTTTGTCGGGCGCATCTTGTTTGGCGCGCTGGTCCCTAGTGGCGGCAGGGCCTGCGGCTCTGGCAGCCGGCGCCTTTTCCGGTCGGCGTGGGGCAAATTGGGTTTGTTTGGCGCAATCGGCCCGAGCGCCGGCTCCGCCGGCCCCCTCGTCGGCTCGCGTCCGTCTCTGCCCGTCCGCGGGAAATTGGCTTTGTTTCGCACGCACTCGCCGAGGGAAGCTTCCGGCCCGCTGTTGCGGTTACTGATGATATTGGGCCGCTCACGACGAAACACTCCCAAGCTGTGGTCTCTTGTCTGTCAGGCTCTATTCTGTTGCCCTGTTATCATACAGGTGCACCAATTCCTGGTCAAGTGAAATCTCAATTATGTTGACCGGTGTGGGGCCGGCCTCGGGTGGGGGGTGGGAGCTGCTGGGCAGGGCGAGCGGGAGTACCCGTCCCTGCTCGCCACCGAATTCCGGCCGCAGCCCAAAACCCACTCGCGCAGAGACGCGGAGGCGCAGAGAGAAGCCCATCCTACGAGACTCAATCGGTCCTTCCTGTCCTATCTCCGTGGTCTAGGAACCTCTTCTTCTTATTTCATTCACCACAGAGATCACGGAGGCCACGGAGAATGAATGGATTCACCCACGCGGGTCCAGTACAACAGGAGCCTTATTGAAGCCCCAAGTCTTTTCCATCTCGCGTCTTCTTTTCTTGCTCCGTGGCCTCCGTGCCCTCCGTGGTTCAAGAACTTCTTTTCCTATTTACCGCAGAGAAGACCGAGATCGAACCCATTCCTGACTCTGCGCCCCTGCGTCTCTGCGTGAGCCATAATTCCTTCTGTTCTGAAGACTCGCACTACCTTCGTCGCAGATGCTTGTCAGAAAGACAGGATGTTGCGCCTTTGCGGTGCACAGTACGCGGGGAGGGGAACGAAACCGGAAGAAGGACCTGGCATCGTCCGTTCTCCCGGCGCTATCGGCTCGCTTCGATCCGGTAGAGGCATTCCTTCGTGCGCAAAAAGAGCGTTCTGCCGGAGACGGCCGGGGAGGCCATGAAACCCGAATCGAGCACGTTGGTCGCCAGGACTTCATAGTTCCGTGCCGCCCTCAGGACCGTCGTCACCCCTTCGCGGCTGAAGCAATAGACGTGTCCGTCCGCGTGGAGCAAGGATGCGGCGAAGTTCCCGCGGAGGCGTTCTCTCCAGACCTGCCGGCCGGAGGCGGCTTCCAGGCAGGTGACGGTCCCACTGTCGTTGACCATGAAGAACAGGTCGTCCACCAGCACCGGGGACGGCGTTTGCGGCACCATACTGGCGGTCCGCCAGGCGATATTGGTGTCGGTCACGTCGCCCCGGTCCCCGACTCGCACGGCGAGCAGCTCCGTCTTGCCGAATCCGGTGATCATGTAGGCGATCCCCCCGCCATAGACCGGGCTGGCCGCGCCGGAGAAAGCGGGCGTGGGGACCTTCCAGAGCTCGCGCCCGCTCGCCGGATCGTAGCCATAGAGGGCCTTGGCTCCCACGCTGAGCATCTGCGCCTCCCCGCCCACGGTCACGACCAATGGCGTAGAGTAGGCCTTGCGGAGGTCCCCTTCGGTTTGGGGCTTGCCGTCGGCGTCCAGATCGTTCCACTCGGCCGTGCGGTCGGTCTTCCAGACGGTCTTCCCGGTTGCCTTGTCGAGCGCCACGAGGTACTGGACGTCCACCCCATCCATCGTCAGGATCAGCACGTTCTCGAACAGCACCAGCGAAGAGCCCGGCCCGCGATAGTGCCGGCAGGGCAGATCGGACCGCTTCCACAGCACGGCCCCGGTCTTCGTGTCCAGGGCCGCCGTGCCATAACTCCCGAAGTGCACGTACACGCGGCCGAGTTCGACCACCGGCGAAGGCGAAGCGTAGCAGTTGAGGGGATTGCCCAGCGGCTCGGGCCGGTCGGCGTGAAACAGCTTCTCCTGGAAGCGGATCGCGCCGGAGTCGGTATCGACGCCGATCACGAAGAAGTCGTGACCATCGACCGTCGCGGCCGTCAGCCACAGGAGCCCCTCCATCACGACCGGAGTGGACCAGCCCCGATGGGGGATGGGGGTCTTCCAACGGATGTTCTCCTGCTCGCTCCAATGGATCGGCAGGCCCAGCGGCTCCGTGCCCGGCGCTGCGGCCAGGCCGTTGCCCCAGGGTCCGCGAAACTGCGGCCATTGGGCTGGAGCCCACAACGCTTGCACGAGTACCAGCAAGATGACCAACCGCCGCTGAAGAGGGTGTTTCACTGTCATAGTCCGATGTTCTGCACCAGCAACTCGATTACCGCCGCCCCCAATCTCCTTGACCCCCGCACGATCCGGACCATCATCCTACCACCGCAACCGTCGGCCTTCAAGCCCGGGACCTCCGGCGCGAATGGCACGGTTTTCGACAGGCGGGCCGCTTGACTTCATGACGTTCGTACCGGGCACTTTCAATTCCCCCTCCGTCTGGGCGTCAGCGGTAGCGTAGCTTGATCCCAAACGCGAGACGTTGCGCCCCGGACCCGCCTCCGCGCAGCATTCCCCTACATGAGATGAATATGGCTTCTTCCAGGCATTGAATGGGACAAGTGGCCATAACACCTTGCGGGACAGAGATTTATGTCAACGAATTCCCCAGCATCTCTCGGCTATGTCGTCTCGCGTGCGAACCTGATCGGGCTGGACGCCGGCAAGGAGAGCGTATATGCTTAGGATAGCAGGGGCGCTGCCGTGGCAGTATAGTGCAAAGGATTGAGCCATACAGTGCCGACTATATATGACCAGAATGAAATAAGGTTCGTGGACAGGGAGGCTTGCTTTGGCTACACGCCATGACATGATCAGTGAGATCAAGGCAAATCTCGAACGGTGCGGTTATTCCGATCAACTCCTGCAGGCGAACTACTCCTATGAGGATGATGCCGGAAAACACAATGTCCCGTTGGTGGCATTTGCACGTCCAGTCTATGATTCGCGTACGTCATGCATTTCCGTGATCAACAACGATAGCCTCTATGATGTTCATGACGCACAGGTCTACCAATTCAGAGGACTCGGCACGCCCGTCATTTTTGTGTGTTGCCAGAACACGGTCCAGTGGTGGACTATTGGAACGAGGGGGGCTGAGCTTAGAGAGACACATTCAGAGAGTGCGCTTCGTGGTTTCTTTGAGGCACACAAGGCGGAGTTCGCACCCGACAGGATACGGCGCGCCAAGAACCTGGGGAACGTCATCAAGGGTGAACAGCTATACTTTGTCGATGCCGGTTTGATGCCGCTTATAGAGCAGGAGATGGGCAAGCGGTTGGCGAGCCTGATGGAGCGTGTGCTCAATCTACTTCATAGTGGATTCACCGAAAAGCAACTGGAGGACGCTAAGAATCAACGATGGATTTTCCGTGCGGCATTCTGGCTGCTGTGTGCCAAGATCCTTCGGGACAAAGGCGTAAGGAACTTCGTTCATCTGGATCTCACCGACGTTGACGCGGTCTTGGAAACAGTGACTATCCACTACGGGGCACAAGAGCCGATGCAGGCTGGGACTGCCGGGCAGAGACAAGCCCTAGAGGAAGCCGCAGGAGAGATCAACAGGTTTGCCGGTCTGTCGAACCTGACAACAGAAGCCTTTGGCTGCATGTATGAGGATGTACTTGTTGACAAGGACCTCAGGGCAGCCTTGGGTATCCATGCAACACCCCCATATCTCGTAGACTATATGGTGTGGCAGCTCTGGCCCTGGATTGAGCAGATCCCGGAGGACAAACGAGTTGTCCTTGAACCTGCATGTGGACACGCGCCTTTTCTGACAGGTGCAATGCGGTTACTACGCGAATTGTTCCAGGGGGACGCGAAAGCCTTTCACAGATATGCGAAGCGAAACCTCGTAGGGATTGAAAAGGACCCATTTGCTCGTGAATTTGCGCGGCTCTCGCTAACGATGGCTGATATCCCGAACCCCAACGGGTGGAACATCATAGAAGGAGACATCTATCAGGGCGACCTTCTGACCAAGAAGGCCGAAGCCGCGATGGTTCTGCTATGCAATCCGCCCTTTGAGGACTTCAAGCCTGCGGAGAAGCGGGCCCATCGCGCAGCCGGGCAGACGCTAAGATTTGACAACAAAGCGGCGGAAATGCTGTGGAGAACATTGCCCCATATGCCGGCAGGCGCTTTGTTTGGGGTAGTACTTCCGCGAGGCTTCCTACACAGGGAGAAGTTGGCCGAATTGAGGAAGATGATCGTAAATGACTTTGAGTTGCTTCGAATCTGCCTACTCCCTGCCAGAGTATTTCGCAGAGCAGATCACAAGTCAATCGTTGTTCTCGGCAGAAAGACGCCACAAAGGGCGCGGACAATTGAATATGCAATTGTTCCAGAGGACAGGCTTGAACAATTCAGGTCAACCTATCGTGCAGATAGGGAGATCATGCCCTTGGAAAGCATCGAGGCCAGAAGCAACTATGACCTGCGAGTGACACCTTTGCAGGATATCTGGGAATACTGCGGCGACCTGCCTACATTCGACTCCGTCGCCATGGTGGGACGGGGAATCGAGTTTAGGAGTGTCAAGGATGCAACCAGCCGGACCAGATTTGTAGGTGCCAAGCAAGGCTTTGCCAGATTCGAGAAGACAGGCGAAATTCGTTCGGGCAAGAGGAAGAGAGTGATGCTGAAGACAACCGAACTGCCCGATCTGTACTGGATGGATTTGTCTGAGCGAGGGATAGCCAATCCTCGCTACGGAATGCCCACTGGCCAGCCTAGGGTGCTGCTAAACTATGGACGCAGCAGCCGCGACGAGCCCTGGAGACTAAAGCCCTTGATCGACGAGAAAGGCAGGGCAACATCCAATTGCTGCATGGTGATAGAACCAAAGTCACATGGTTGGGACTGTACGGTCCTATGGGCCGTGCTCAATTCGCCCTTATCAAATGCCTTTGTGTTCTGTCACAGCATGGAGAGGCACAACCTTGAGGGTACCATTAGGAAGATACCCGTACCCAACCATGATGAGGAAGCATTCGACAGAATCCGGCAATTGGTCAACACCTATTTTGTGTTGGACAGGGACGACGATCAGATGTTTCGCGTCGGGCCGGATAAGGGAGAATTGAGGAGGCACTTGCTCTCGATTGATGCTGAAGTAATGCGCTTGTACGGTTTGCCGCCTAAGATGGAAAGGCGTGTTTTGGATTTATTCCAAGGCTCTCAGAGGAAAGGGGTGGACTTCAGATGTGATGGCTACTATCCGGACGGATTTGAGTCGGCTATCCCGCTGCATGAATATTTGTCCGAGGAGTATCAACGTTCGACGATCGCGTTTGCAGATGAGTGGGTCAGAAAGAACCGCTCTCCAGAAATGAATCGGGTTCTCAGAGGGGCGGTGGAGGCCTTTGAGGAGGGGGAGGATGCGTGATTTCCTCATCGACACGAACATCTGGGAATACTGGTTCAATGAGAAACGTGAACCATGGCATAGTCACGTCTTGAACCGTGTTTCTGAACTCAAGAATCGCTCGGATTTCCGGCTCCATATATCTTCTGTGACATGGGGCGAGATTGAATATGGATATCAGGCGCAGAAAGAGAAAGAGCGGTCTTTGGAGGCCCCATTCAGGCAGTTCATTCACGAGATCGCTCCCAAGGAATATCGCATTGATAGCAGCGTAGTTGAGGACTACGGGAGGATACGTGCCTGTCTTTTTGAGAAGTGCGGGTCAGACGGAAAGAAAAAAGGACTCAGACCCGAACAACTCATCGACCCTGTCACGTCACTTCAACTGCGGATACAAGAGAACGACCTGTGGATCGTCTCCCAGGCCATAGCAAGGAACCTCACCTTGGTTACGAATGACAGAAGGTCCCTGCAACCACTTCTCGAAGTGCTAGGCGACGAATTGCATATCGAGAATTGGGCGGCCTGAAGGTGGCTCAAAGAATTGACCAGCGAATCCGCCCGCTCTCCTGCAAGCCGGTTTCTTCACGCGGACAGATAGGATTCAATTCTCGCTTCGCAGATCTTCTTGGTCAGACGCTGCAACTTCTTTACCCGCTCGGCCAAGTAATCGAGCTGAGCTTCGCCAGCCCGGAGATTCAGCAGCGGGTCCGCGACATGCAGGAGGAGTCCGCCATCGTGCTGAGCAATGAGAGCAGGGAGCGCGCGCTGGTGGGCGAGGTGATCTCCACCGTGGCGTTGGCCGGGCAGCTTTGCCGAGAGTTCAATGTCAGCGACAAGGGCATCGACATGGAGATCGAGTTCAACGATGACGCGAATGAGGCCACCGGGCAGAAGCTCTATCTCCAGCTCAAGTCCGGCGATTCCTATCTGCGCGAGCGCAAGGGCGACGGGGCGGAGATCTTCAAGATCAGGGACGAGCGCCACGCCCGTTACTGGATGATGCAGAAGTTCCCCGTGTTGCTGGTGATCCGCACCTCAGAGGGCGAGGTCCGCTGGATGCGAATCGACGACTATCTCAAGCGTCAGAGCAACAACGGCAAGAAGCCTGTGAAGCAGATCTTCTTCAAGGGCGCCCCGTTCAACGTGATGGCCGTCCGCTGTTGGCGGGACTGGGCGTTGGGCCAGGATTCGCCACCGCGGCCCAGCGGGCTCGGCCCACCGAGAGCCTGAAAACCCAAACATGTACCGGCAGAACGTGTACTTGACAGAGTAGGCCCAATGATCTATACTCCTGTTATATGGTCATTGTCCTGTAAGAGAAGTCACGCAGTGTTGAGCGGTATCGCAAGTACATGGCTTACATCGTTGCCATGTGCGGCGGTCGAGGTGTGACTTCTCAGCTCCCCAAGCAATCCCAGAAACGAACGAACTGCGCGCGCCGGCATCTCGGAATGCCAAGCGTGCGGCACAAACACGGGAGATACAGACAATGGATTCAAAAGAACAGATGGCGTTCTTCTACGAGATTTTCGACGCCTCCTTGCCCCGGCTGGGCCCCGGAGATGAGGCTTCGACCATAAAAGCACTGAACATGTTGCGCTCCACCGGGCCTCGACACGAGGATGAGGCCGCTGCCCACACGACCAGGATCCTGGACATAGGTTGTGGAAACGGCGGTCCGACCATTACGTTGGCGCGGCACACGGAGAGGGCGATTCTGGCGGTGGATAACCATCAACCCTTTCTGGACGAGTTGCAGCGCCGCGCCGAAGCAGCGGGTGTTTCCGAGCGAATTCAGGTTTCACTGAGAGACATGCGTTCCTTGGAGAAAAGCGAGGGTCCCTTTGACCTGATCTGGTCGGAAGGGTCTCTCTTCGTGATGGGCTTTCGCGAAGGGTTGGCCGCCTGCCATTCTCTCCTGGCGCCGGGCGGGGAACTGGCCGTCAGCGAGCTTTGCTGGCTGCGGTCTGATCCGCCGGCGGACTGCCGGCGGTTCTTTGCCACGGCGTACCCGGCCCTTGCCGACATTGAGGCGAGCTTGGCCGCCATCCGGGCCTGCGACTATGAGGTCATCGGGCATTTCACCCTGCCGGAGTCGGCCTGGTGGGAGCACTACTATCATCCGCTCGAAGAGCGCCTGCGCTCCTTGCGAAAGCGGTATGCCGCGGATGCGGAGAAGTTGTCGATGGTCGAGTCCATTCAGATGGAGATCGACCTCTACCGCCAGTACTCCGCGTTCTATGGCTACGTGTTCTTTCTGATGCGGCGCCACTGACGCTCCGGTCCCGGAATCCGGGAACTCCGATTTCGCTTTGAGGCAAGACCCCGTGGGGGCACTCCCCCGGGGTCTTGCCGTTTTCACAAGAGCGGTGGGCGGAACCCACCGTTGATCTAACCGCCGAGGACGCGAAAGGGCGCGGGGGAATACGGGCACCGATAGACCCTATCCTGTTTCGTTGGTCGGCCCGAAGAGCCTGCCTTGAGCGAAGTCGAATGGGACCGGAACCGGGAATCCGGAATTCCGCGAGATGCGGCGGACGTGGCGCCTATTTCGGTTTGGAATTGAGTATGGCGTCCCCAAATACTCAAGCGACGGACCGCGAGGTACGCCTTTATAGGCTTCGGGCAGTGCTGCACCTTATCACTTGTCAGCTATCGCTTCTCACTTCTTTCCCCCTTGCGTCAAACGGAAAGGCCAACTATTATGCCAGCGTGGACTTCAGAGTAATCGCCCTGGAGGCCGACAAGGAATTGAGGTGGGCGGGACCGAAGGGGTAAATGCGACTATGAAGGGCACAAATTTGACCCCTGTTCTTTTAGGAGCCAAGAATGCAGATAACTAACCCGTTCAGGTTTATCAATCTCGGCGGACGAATACGTTACCTTGGACAAGCCACTCAGGGCTATGACATCGCTGGCAAATGGTCGGTCCTGTGGAACATGATAGAGCTTCGCAAGGACTTGGAGAACCTTGGTTTTCGCGTATCGGCCAATCTGTTCGACCGTGAACTGTCCAACCTCGTCAAGGAGCTTGAGGGAATCGTCGAGCAGACCAAGGAAGGCACTGCGCAACTCACTTCTGATCTGGCCAAGCGCCTAACGCATGAGATTGTGGATTTTGAAAAGACCGTCCACGCGGAGACCCTGACCCGCATCATCGCCATACCTGAATCTCGCAGAATACCGGTGGAACATCTTCTGGAGCATCCGGAGACAGTCCTTGGCAGCGGCATCTTCGCTTCTCTGACGGAGATTGGTCGGGGGGACATCCGAGAGGCATGTCGATGCCTTGCGTTCGAGTGTTCAACGGCGGCTGCATTCCACGTTCTTCGCTGTGTTGAGGAGTGTGTCAGGGTCCTCTATTCCTGTTATTTTCCTCGCGAGAAGGTCGGAAAGCAAACATGGGGTCAGCTTGTCACACACCTGAGGCAGAAGCTTAAGAACCCCAAGCCTGATGCCACGCTGTTGGCTCATCTCGACCACCTCCGTGGGCGGTTTCGCAATCCCACGGATCATCCAGATAAGTGTTATCAGATTGAGGAAGCGGAAGACCTCCTTCATGTGGCTGTTGACGCCATCAATCGATGCATCAGAGATCCTCGGGTACAGAACCGACGCAAATTGGAGAGTTCCCGGTTGCGGCAACAACCGGGGACAGAAGGGGTCGGTCCTCGGAAGTAAGTATCCCCGCACACAAGCGGAAAGGCGAGCATTGGGGAACGAGACGGTGTCAGGGGAACGAGACGGTGTCAGGTACATTTTCCGCGTGGTCCAGTGTCGTTGCATCTCTTGAAATCAACTCGACTCTTGACGCTGCGGAGGCAATCGTATCTATTGGACTGGCTATCGGGTTTCGCGAAACCTGGATGGAAGGCACAGCCACAGGCAACGAACGGTATTCCGGATGATGGGACATGGGAATGGTGGGCGGAGCCTACCCTACCGCTGACGCCCAGCCCAGGCCTCCATCTCAATACGAGGACGACACGCATACATACCACGGCCCCCCGCTGACACCCAGCCCAGACCCCCATCGCGAAACAACGCCAGATGTATATGACGTTTCAACGCTGCCGCCCCGCTCCAGCCCCCATAATGGGACGACGCCAGGACACGCATGACATTCCGCCGCTGATGGTCTGCTGCCCCATTATGCGACAACTGGGACATGTACAGAAGACCCCACCGCTACCATCATGTTCCGGCCGCTTCCCCGGCATGGCCGGACAGGTGCATAAGGTCCCACCGGCATTCTTGTGGGAAGCAATTTGTGGCTCAGGAGCGCCTTGCACTGTGTATAACACGGGGGTCGAGCAGGGCGACAGCGGTAGGGTGTGCTCCGCACACCATTTTCGAGTGGCCGGGCAAGGCGTGTATCTATGCCGAATTACCGACGTACCTTTCTGGCGGGAGGCACGTTCTTCTTTACGCTGGTGACGCAGCGCCGACGGCGTCTGTTTGCGGATGAAACCGCTCGGCGATGTCTGGGTGAGGCTATTCGTGAGGTGCAGGACCAACAGCCGTTCGAGATGACGGCTATCGTTCTGATGCCCAATCACCTCCATTGCATCTGGACCTTGCCTGATGAAGATGATGACTATTCCTCCCGTTGGGCACAAATCAAGAGACATTTTGTGGAGTCCTGGACTACTGCCGGCGGGTACGAAGCGATGATCTCTCAGGCGCGCATTGAGCGGCATGAACGGGGTATCTGGCAGAAACGGTTCTGGGAACACCGGATTCGCAATCAGACCGATCTGGCCCGTCACGTCAATTACATTCACTACAACCCCGTGAAGCACGGCCTTGTCCGCTGCCCGCACGCGTGGCCGCATTCGAGCTTTCACCGGTGGGTGAAGGAGGGGTACTATAAGCAGGACTGGCTGTGCGATTGCTCCGCAAAACCGTCCGTGCCACCCGAATTGCTCGATCTGCCCGATACCGGAGAATGACGCACGGCACGACACAACGGAATTGGTGGGCGTAGCCCACCCTACCGCTGACGCCCCGCTTAGCCCCCGTAGCGAGACAATGTGCCGCGCGTACCGATGGTCGCAATTGCCACCATTACCGGCTGACGCCCACGGGCAAACAAGTTTGCCCGTGCCACCCAGAGCCTGGACATGGCACCTCTTGCTGTCCTCTGTCCTCTGTCCTCTGTCGTCGGTCCTCTGGACTCAGTCCTCGCTGGTGCCTTGACGCGGCATGGCGATGGTGCCGGTGCGGGCGACGTTCTTGATGCCGTAGGGCCGGCAGACGTCGATGAAGGCCTCGATCTTCGTCTCGGGGCCGCTGACCTCGACCATGACGGTCTTCTGGCTGATGTCGACGACGTGGCCCCGGAACATCTCGACCAGGGCGAAAATCTCCGGGCGCTTCTCCGGCGGGACCGCAATGCTGACCAGCATCAGGTCTCGCGCGACGACCGCCCTACCCGCGAAGTCCTGAACCTTGACCACCGGGATGATGCGGGCCAATTGCTTGCGGACCTGCTCCACAATGTGGTCGTCACCGATGACGACGATCGTCATGCGACTGAGGTTGGGGTCCTCCGTCCGGCCGACGACCAGCGAATCGATATTGAAGCCGCGCGCGGCGAACATGCCGGCCACGTGGGCCAAAACGCCCGGCTTATTCTCAACCAAAGCACTGATAATATGCTTCATATTCTATTCACTCCTATAGCCGCTTGCCGACAACGGCCAACCGACCACCGATCTATTCCCATGAGAAGGTGTGCCCAGCACACCCTACCGGCTACTGACTGCCGGTCTATGCCATACTTTCCAGGATCGTCAGACCGTCCATTTCCGAGATGCTCTTGCCGGCGGGGACCATGGGCCAGACGTTCTCTTCCCGCTCGACGCGGAAGTCGGCCACGCAGGGCTGCTTTTCCGCGAGCATCTGTGTGACGGCCTTCGGCACGTCTTCTTTCTTGTCCACCGTGATGCCGACGGCCCCCAGGGCGCGGGCGACGTCGGCGTAGTTGGGGTTCTTCAGGTAGCTGCACGAATAGCGGCGGTTGTAGAACAGCTCCTGCCACTGGCGGACCATGCCCATGTAGCCGTTGTTCAGGATGCAGACCTTGATGGGCAGCTCGTACTGCACGGCGGTCGCCAGCTCGGTCATGGTCATATTGAAGCTGTGGTCGCCGTCGATGTCGATGACCGTCGCGTCGGGCTTGGCGATCTGGGCGCCGATGGCGGCGGGCAGGCCGAAGCCCATCGTGCCCAGGCCGCCGGAGCTGATGAATTGCCGCGGCCTGATGAATTTGTAGAACTGGGCCGTCCACATTTGGTTTTGACCCACGCCGGTCGTGATGACCGCGTCGTGGTTCGTCTGGCGGCAGATCTCGTCGATGACGTATTGCGGCTTGACCGTCTTGGCCTTCTTGTCGTAGCGGAACGGGTGCTTCTTTTTCCAGTCGGCGATCTTCGTGAACCACGCGGCCCGCTCGCGGTACTCAACCTCTTTCGTCAACTCGACCAGGATGTGCTTGGCGTCGCCGACGACCGGGATATCGACGTGGACGTTCTTCGAGATGCTCGACGGGTCGATGTCGACGTGGACGATTTTGGCGTTGGGTGCGAAGGTGGCGACCTTGCCGGTGACGCGGTCGTCGAACCGGGCGCCGATGGCGATGAGCAGGTCGCACTCCTGGACGGCGTAGTTGGCGTAGGCCGAGCCGTGCATGCCGAGCATGTCGAGCGACTCGGGCTTCCGCTGGTCGTAGCTGCCCAGGCCCAGGAGTGTCATGGTCACGGGCAGGTGGGCCTTCTCGGCGAAGGTGCGGAGCTCCGCAGCGGCGTTGGCGAGAATGACGCCGCCGCCGACGTAGAGGACGGGCCGCTCGGCCTTGTTGATCGCCTCGGCGGCCATCGAGATCTGGCGGGCGTGGCCCTTGGTGCGGATTCGGTAGCCGGGCAGGTCGATCTGGGCCTTGCCGTTGCACTTGTACTTGCCGACGGAGATATCGACGGGCAGGTCCACCAGGACCGGGCCGGGCCGGCCGGTCGAGGCGATGTGGAAGGCCTCGCGGACCGTCCGCTCCAAGTCCTTGATGTCCTTGACGATGGAATTGTACTTGGTGACCGGGCGGGTGATGCCGGTTGTGTCGGCCTCCTGGAAGGCGTCGTTGCCGATCAGGTCGGTACGAACTTGACCTGTCAGCGCGACCAGCGGGATCGAGTCCATCATGGCGGTGCCCAGGCCGGTGACTAAGTTGCAGGCGCCGGGGCCGCTGGTGGCGAGGACGACGCCTACCTTGCCGCTGGCCCGGGCGTAGGCGTCGGCCATGTGGCAGCCGCCTTGTTCGTGCCGCGGGATGATGAACCGGATCGGGGCGTCGTAGAGCCGGTCGAACAGGGGCAGCACGACCCCGCCGGTATAGCCGAACATCGTTTCGACGCCGAGATCGACGAGGGTATCGACAACGATCTGGGCGCCGGTTTTGACTGTGGCGGCGGCCTCGATGGCCGGGGCCGACGATTGAGACTCAGATGACATCGTATCTCCTTTCGGATGGACCTGCGAAGGTCCAGATCATATAGCGGCCGATTCGACCGTGTCAATTACCTTCGGCCGGCGGCCGGGGGTCCTGCCATCCTCGCGGCCTAAGCCGGTCACATCGCATTTTCGAGCACCCGCAGGCCCTCCATTTCGTGGAGGCTTTTGCCCGGCGCGACCATCGGCAAAACGTCCTCCTCGGCATCGACGTGGAAATCCGCCACGCACGGCTTATCCTCGCGGAGCATCCGCTCGATAGCCGGGCCGACTTGGTCCTTGGACTCGACCTTGATGCCGGCCGCACCCACCGCCCGGGCGAACTCGGCGTAGTCGGGATTCCGTAAGTGGCTGTAAACATAGCGTTTATGGTAAAAAAGCTCCTGCTATTGGCGGACCATGCCCATGTAGCCGTTGCTCAGGATGCAGACCTTGATCGGCAGCTCATTCTGCACGGCCGTGCTCAGCTCGGCCATCGTCATGTTGAAGCTGTGGTCACCGTCGATATCGACCACGAGGGCGTCAGGCCGGGCAATCTGGGCCCCGATGGCGGCGGGCAGGCCGAAGCCCATCGTGCCAAGGCCGCCGGAGGTGATGAGCTGCCGTGGATGCCTGAACTTGTAGAACTGAGCGCAAAACATCTGGTGTTGCCCGACGCCCGTGGTAATAACCGCCTCGCCCTCGGTCCGGCGGCACAACTCCTCAATCACGTGCTGGGGCTTGATCGTGGGGGCGCTGCGATCATAGTCCACCGTGTGCCGGCGTTTCCACTCGGCGATCCTGGCAAACCACGCCGGCCTCTCGCGATATTCGACGCACCCAGCCAGAGCGGCGAGAACGACCTTGGCATCACCGACAATCGGGATGTCCGCCGGGACTGTCTTCGAGATGTTCGACGGGTCGATGTCAATATGGATAATCTTGGCTTTCGGGGCAAACGCCTCCGCCTTGCCCGTCACGCGGTCGTCGAACCGCGCCCCCACAGCAATCAGCAGGTCGCATTCCTGGATGGCGAAATTGGCGTAGGGTGTCCCGTGCATGCCGGGCATGTCGAGCGACTCGGGCCGGCGCTGGTCGAAGCTTCCCAGACCCATCAGGGTCATTGCGACGGGCAGGTTCGCTTTGGAGGCGAGTTCCCGCAGTTCCTCTGAAGCGTTTGCGGTGATAACGCCGCCGCCGGCCAGCAGGACCGGCCGCTCGGACCGGTTGATGGCGTCGGCTGCTTGTCCGATCTGCTTGGCGTGGCCGTTCTTGGGGATCTTGTAGCCCGGCAGGTTCAGGCGGATCGGCCCATCGGCGTGCTTCTGGAACTCGATGTCCGCCGGAACGTCGATGAGGACCGGCCCGGGCCGGCCCGTCGAAGCAAGGTGGAAAGCCTCGTAAATCGTTCTGGCCAAATCCCTTATGTCCGTGACGATGGAATTGTGCTTCGTGACCGCCCGCGTGATCCCGGTGGTGGGGGCCTCTTGGAACGCGTCGCCGCCGATCAGGTCGGTGCGGACCTGCCCCGTGATGGCGACCAACGGGATTGAATCCATCATCGCGGTAGCCAAGCCCGTGACCAGGTTGCACGCCCCCGGCCCGCTCGTGGCGACGACCACGCCGACCCGCCCGCTCGCACGGGCATAGGCATCGGCCATGTGGGCGCCCCCCTGCTCGTGGCAGGGCACGATGAACCGGATGGGCGATTCGTAAAGCCGGTCAAATAGAGGCAATACGGATGCCCCGATGTACCCAAAGACGGTGTCGACGCCGTGAGCCAGCAGCGCATCGACGATGATCTGGGCGCCGGTTTTGGGGATTGAGTCCTCGGCCGGACCGGCCGGGGACGGAGAATCGGTCTGCATATCTTTCCTTTCCTGACCAACACGTCAGGCCTCTACCATCGGAAGCCTTTTGGTTATTCCGGCGGGTTACAGCGTTATCGGCCCTTCCAGGCAATCGATCGCTCTTCGCTTGGAAGAACGACCCACTGGCCCGGAGATACACGCCTTGCTGCAACTCCGTAACCATCCCAACACGGGGGGATGGACCAGGTCGTGCCGCGACTTTTCTCGCGGACACATGTAAATTGTTAGCAAATCCGTCGCCGCTTGTCAAGAGAAGATTTGGACGCGATTACCCGTTTTGGGATGCAGCTGAGAAACAGCGTTCTTTGTGCTGAAAACGCGGCATTGACGGCCATCGTCCAGATGTACCGAAAGAAGCCTAGATTCTCTGGCCGCGTCTGAAGGCCAGGGAATCCACGCTTCTCAGGCAAGATCAGAGCCAGATGGCCATTCCGAGGCAACGACCTCTGATCTGTCCACGCAGAAACGGGTAATCGCGTCAAGATCTGTTGCGCTAGTGCCCTAATTTGAGTGGGACGGTTGACCTGCGGGAATAGAGAATTGCCGCGAGTGAGCCAGTGGTAGGCCGTTCTCGCTTTGCTGTACAGGTGGCGCTCGCGCCTTCAGTTAGTTCTTTGTGGCAGCTTCTAACTTACCCGCCTTCTTCTTCACGGCTGGCTTTGCGGGGCCGCGCGGAAGCCGGAAAACGGGTATAGTCAATGGCGGCAAGCCCATCCTGCTTGTAACGCTTTGGACGAACTCTCGCCAATAAGGCCAAGCGTTATATGTGCCGTTCAGAGTGGCAAAACTACCGAGCGCCTTGTCATCCAAACCTTCTTTGCTGTCGATACTGTACCAGAGAACGAAGGTCGCTCCGATGGAAAGAAAGGTATTCTCCTTCTTCTGTTCTTTACCCTCATCGGTGGCGTTCAGCACAAACTGAATGGAGACTCCAAGAGCATTTTGCTCATCGTTCAGTTCAAACCGGAAAGCCTGTTTGATGTCGAAAGTCTTCGATCCACCAGGGGGACTTGACCGCCTCTTGCAGTTGCACTCCAAAAGCTTGACTGCTTGTAGATTCACGATGCCCGCTACCTTGGCAGCGGATGCCATGCTGATTTTTCCCTTAGCCTGTTTCATAGTTAAGCCGCAATAGCCTCAAGTGCTGATCCCGTATAGGTGCAGTCCTGGGGTTGCTCGCGCGGCTTCCAGTCCTCTGCTTGGCCGCTATCAGCGAGCATCTTTGACTCCATCCGTAGGAATTCGCGGTCCCATTTGTCCTCGACGACTACGTCAAAGACCACCTTGCAGTCCAGACCGAAAAAGATGTCCGAAATGGTACGCAAGGTCATGTTTCGCGAACCCCGAAGAAGCTGCGTGACATGGCTCTTATTTGTGCCGAGCATGTTCGCCAACTGGGACTTACTCAAGCCCTTCTCTTCCATTTTCTCCAAGATCAACTCTGTTACATCAAGTATGAGTTCTTCTTGTCCTACTAACCTTGCCAGCTCGCGGTCGTCCTTGACCTCTCTGTCAATTTGCTTCATGAAATCAGTCATAAGTCATCCCCTACGAGCTACGTTCTTCTTCATCTCTTCGTACTCTCTTTTTATCGCGACGCCCTTCTCGATCTCATTCTGGTCGGTTTCATTATGTTGTTTCTTAAATCCGTGCGTCAACATCCAAGCGGGACCATCTCTAAAACAGAGCATTCGATACCACATACGCTTGTGACGCACCCGCATTTCCCAAAGGTCATCCGTGTGTTCGCCTTTGAGCTTCTTTAGTTTGTCATCGTCTCTCAGTCTCAGGAAGTTGTCCCCTCGGCAGTTGAAGGTTGGAAAAAAAGCGATGGCTACTCCGGCCTGATGGCAAGTACCATCAGGCCAACGAACGATCAACGGTTTTCAAAAGGAGTAGCCATGGACAAGACAACGTACCAGATCGCAGA